>NZ_JAFGYW010000089.1:0-669 GCF_017491595.1 Pseudomonas sp. 51_B | reverse complement strand
CGGGCTTCAAAAATCTGGGCGGTGGCGGCAGTGGCGTAGAGAACTTCGCCTACACAATCAAGGATGCCGATGGCGATACCAGCACGGCGACCCTGACGCTGAACATTAACAACCTTGATGATCCTGTCACCCTCAACGGCCTGGATGTGCAGAGCGGCGAGGTGACCGTCTACGAGAAAAACCTCAGCGACGGCAGCGCGCCGGATGCCAATGCGCTGACCCAGCAAGGCACGTTCAAGGTCACCGCAGCAGATGGGCTGCAAAGCCTGACGGTGGGTGGTATTGCCGTGGTCACTGCTGGCGTGGCTGCAGGCTTCCCGCAATCGGTGATTACGCCTGAGGGCAATACTCTGACCGTCACCGGCTACGATTCCGCAACCGGTACTGTGAGCTACCGCTACACCCTGACTGGCAACGAAAGCCACCCAGAAGGCGCCGGTAGCAACAGCATCGGCGAGCACTTCGAAGTGGTGGCCAAGGATATCGATGGCAGCACTGCCACCGGCAGCCTGGACGTGAACATTGTCGATGACGTGCCCAAAGCCGTGGACGACAGCAACGCCGTGACCGCAACCGAACAGCAGATGGAGCTGTCGGGCAATGTATTGACCAACGACGTGCAAGGCGCCGACCGTGTAGCAGGTGGGCCGGTGATTGCAGGCACCTTCA
>NZ_JAFGYW010000088.1:0-671 GCF_017491595.1 Pseudomonas sp. 51_B | reverse complement strand
GTTCATGCACGAAATGTCGATTCCGCTGACGCCGCCGCTTGGTTGACCTCAATCGTGGAGCGTTGCCGGGCGCGTGCGTTCGGCGGCGCGACGCTCGCCTCAGGCACGGTTCGCGCGGCCGCCCGCTTGGGCGGCCGCGCCCGTCTGCCGATCGATGCGTGCGCCTCGTAAGCCGGCGAACGCGCGGCTTACCTCAGACAAAAGCGCCCGCGCACATCGCGTAAACCCTAGAGCGAAAACACCAGACGTACAGCGTCCCGCGGGTCAAGTCGCGCGTTTGCGCAGCCGTAAACCAATAGGTTCGCTCCACATCCATGTCGCCCTTCATGCTCTCCTCGATCCGGTCCCGCATTCTCGTCGCGTGCCTTGCCATCGTCATCGGCTCGCTCGTCATCAACACGGCGCTCAACTATTTCGTCGCCAACCGCTATAACCGCGAGTCCATCAGCCAGAACCTCAGCGCGGTGCTGACCGGCCACGAAGCCGGCATCGCCGATTGGGTCGCGTCGAAGACGCAGATGATCGTGTCGGTCGAAGACGCCGCGATCTCGCCGGATCCGATTCCGGCGCACAAGCAGATCGCCGCCGCCGGCGGGTTCACCAATGTCTATGTCGGCTACGCGGACTAGACCGCGAAATTCTCCGATCCCACCGGTATTCCGCCCGACGAC
>NZ_JAFGYW010000087.1:0-683 GCF_017491595.1 Pseudomonas sp. 51_B | reverse complement strand
CCGTTGCTCAAGAGCAATCTGCGCTCCGGCGAGCGCATGGTCGAAGTTAACGATGAAGGCAAAGAAGCCCTGACGCTGTTCAAGGTGCTGCGCCGCTTCGGCGATTTTGCCACCATGGTCGAGGCGAAACCGGTCACCGGTCGTACCCACCAGATTCGCGTGCACACCTTGCATGCTGGCCATTGCATTGCCGGTGACAGTAAGTATGGCGACGAGGATTTCACCAAGGAAATCCGCGATCTGGGCGGTAAGCGTCTGTTCCTGCACGCTTACATGCTGACGGTGCCGCTGCCCGACGGCGGCAAGCTGAATCTGCAAGCGCCCGTCGATGAAATGTGGGCCAAAACCGTGGAGCGATTGAGTGCGCCCATCTGATTACAAGCTGTTGATTTTCGACTGGGACGGCACCCTCGCCGATTCCATTCATCGGATCGTCGAGGCGATGCACTCGGCGTCCGGGCGTTCCGGTTTCGAGCTGCGCGATGACTTCGCCGTCAAAGGCATCATCGGTCTTGGCTTGCCGGAAGCGATTCGCACCCTGTACCCGGAAATCAGCGACGCAGAAATGCTCGCGTTTCGCGAGTGCTACGCCGATCACTACATCGCTGCCGAAGCCGTGCCTTCGCCGCTGTTCGAGGGCGTGGTCGAGTCGATGGCATCGTTTCGCGAGCAGGGTTATCACC
>NZ_JAFGYW010000086.1:0-686 GCF_017491595.1 Pseudomonas sp. 51_B | reverse complement strand
AACGCCGCTCGAGTGTTTACGGCCAACACGACTTCGATAGTTGTGCAGTGGGGTAAGGAAGGTGCCGCCCATCTCGACGCGCTCGGCCTAGATTACTAAGGGAGGTGGCAGGTGGCAGCCCCCAAAAAGAATCAAGCTCGAACAAGCGATCAACATACATCGACCCAAGTGAAAGGTACGCTGGCACAGGATTACGTAACGGTTGTGGGTGCGTCTTACATGTCCCTTTATGAAAAGGTTCGTGGCCAGAAGGGCAACAAGATGCGCTTTATCAATCAGGGTATCCGCCAACTCACAAAGTATCCAACCGGCACTCCAAACTTCACGATCCAGCGTGTATTTCTGATTTTCAAAAATGACTATCCGGAGAACTTGCTGACGGCTTTGAAGGACGTTGTCGAAAATCAGCACGGGGCACAGTACCGAGAGATGGACTCGATATCCGGTCTTGTGGATTTCATCGCAGCTCGGCAACGCCGCGGGCGCGAGATCAAACAGCTCGACTTTTTTTCCCATGGTGTGGTGGGCAGTATCGAGTTGGGCTACGAGCTGGTTAAAATCGATAGCTACCGTCTGCGTGATGCACAGGCGAATATGTTCAAACCCGAAGCGTTTGCCTATGGTGCGAAAATTCACTCCACCGTGTGGGCATTTCCAAGACGCAGCAACTACGACACAACTTATGG
>NZ_JAFGYW010000085.1:0-686 GCF_017491595.1 Pseudomonas sp. 51_B | reverse complement strand
CCCTTGAATAGCGTAGTGCCATTATGACTCGTAGTGTTTATCTTTTAATGTTGGCAAGTCTCGCTTTGCAAGGTTGCATGTTTTCCCCCGGCCAGTACCTGAGCACCAGCGATATCACCCGCCAGGGTGCCAGCGAAAGCAGTCGGGTCGAGCTGATTCCGATCACCCCGAAGCTGATCGCCATGAACCGCGCCACGCAGAAGCGTGAGTCGCTGCCGGCGGAGCTGCTGGTGACGCCGGCGGAATATCGCATCGGCAACAATGACGTGCTGTACATCACCGTCTGGGATCATCCGGAGCTGACCGCCCCCTCCGGCGCGCAACAACAGATCGATGCCAACGGCCGTCTGGTGCGCTCCGATGGCACGCTGTATTACCCGTTCATCAAGGAAGTCCAGGCGGCCGGCCGGACTATCCAGCAACTGCGCGCGGACATCGAACAGCGCTTGTCGGCATTCATCGCCGAGCCGCAGGTCGACGTCGCGGTGCTGCGCTTCGCCAGCCAGAAAGTCGTGGTCACCGGCGCCGTGACGAAGGCCGGCCCGCAAGCGATTTCGACCAATCCGCTGAGTGTGGTCGAAGCCCTCGGTTCCGCTGGCATCGACACTAATAACGCCGACTTGTCGGGCCTGCTGCTGACGCGCAACGGGCGGGTCTATCCACTCAATCTCGACACGCTCAATCAG
>NZ_JAFGYW010000084.1:0-687 GCF_017491595.1 Pseudomonas sp. 51_B | reverse complement strand
CTGGCGCATCTGGCGCGCGACGGCATTCGGGCGGTGCAGTTGTACTGCGTGAACCTCACCGGCCTTGATGCCGTGCGCCCGGCCGAGGAAATCGATTGGGCTTACGCCGAGGCGCTGCGTGAAGCGGTCGCCTGCGGTGTTGAGGTGTTGGCCTACGGTGTGCGCCTGGACCACGAAGAAATGGTCATCGACCGCCGACTCGACGTGCGGCTAAACGGTTAAACGTCGACCCACACGCCTTGTGTATCTTCCCAGCATTCAATTGCCGTGAGCGATTGCCCGGCGCAGGGGCCGGCAACGCATTCGCCGTCCTCGATCAGAAACAGTGCACCGTGGGTGGCGCACTGGATCAGGCTGTTGCTTGGGTCGAGAAACTGGTCGGGCTGCCATTCCAGCCCGACGCCGCGATGCGGGCAGCGATTGAAATAAACGAAGACTTGGCCACCCCGACGTACGGCAAACAGCTTTTTGCCTTCGATTTCGAAACCGCGACTGCCACCTTCGGCCAGCTCACTGCCGGCGCAGAGAAACTTCATGGCTAACCTCTAATGTCCGCTCGTGTCTGGATATGTCCGAGCTTGACGTTCAAATGCAAACAATTATCAAATGGCGACCTTCTCCCACAGGGAGTCTGGCCGTTGCCGAGGATACTTGGCTCGCTGCGCCGATGCCCGGGAAACCTTGTTC
>NZ_JAFGYW010000083.1:0-693 GCF_017491595.1 Pseudomonas sp. 51_B | reverse complement strand
GTTCGAATCATCTTGAGATACATCGATACAATCACAACCCGGATAGCTTCCACGTCCATCTCAACGACGCTTCCGCTATCCAAATTACTTGCTTCTTCCAGATTGTTAAAGAACGACAGCCGATACAGTTTCCTGCATCACTCTGACTGGCTCAATCGCCAATGGGTAAGATTCGATTCGTTCTCTCGAACCCAATCAAACATTATCCATTGGGGCTCCCTTCGGGAGTGAGATGCCCGTAAGCGCTAAAGCGCCAACGATCATCGCAATTGGTGGAGGCAGACGGGATAGAACCGACGACCCCCTGCTTGCAAATCAGGTGCTCTCCCAGCTGAGCTATGCCCCCATACAGAGACACTCAGGTTTTTCCGCCAGACAATTGGTGGGTCTGGTTGGATTCGAACCAACGACCCCCGCCTTATCAAGACGGTGCTCTAACCGACTGAGCTACAGACCCCTGAGTCTGTCCTAATTTACAGCCGATAAGCGTGAGCGCTCAACTTCGCGGAAATAAGCTCGAGAAAGGAGGTGATCCAGCCGCACCTTCCGATACGGCTACCTTGTTACGACTTCACCCCAGTCACGAACCCCGCCGTGGTAAGCGCCCTCCTTGCGGTTAGGCTACCTACTTCTGGCGAGACCCGCTCCCATGGTGTGACGGGCGGTGTGTACAAGACCCGGGAACGTATTCAC
>NZ_JAFGYW010000082.1:0-700 GCF_017491595.1 Pseudomonas sp. 51_B | reverse complement strand
CGTCTGTACTTTCTGCCGGAGCGTTTCGAACTCGACGGCCAGGTGCAGACCGAGCTGCGCAAACGCGGCATTTACGAGGCGCGACTGTTTCACGCCGATAACCGTATCGACGGGCATTTTTCCCTGCCGGCGCAGTTGGGCATCAAGGAAAATTTTGCCGATTACCAATTCGACGCGCCGTTCCTTGTCGTCGGTATCAGCGATATTCGCGGTATCGAAAACGCGCTGAAACTCGAGCTCGGCGGCCAGCAACTGGATTTCGTGCCCGGCAGCGAAGTGGCCTGGATCGGTGAGGGCGTACACGTGACCCTGCCGGCGCTCGACGCCAGCAAAGCCACGCAACTGACCTTCGGTTTCGACCTGCGCCTGCAAGGCACCGGCTCGCTGCGTGTGGTGCCGGTGGGCAAGACCAGCAGTGTCAGCCTCGCCGCCAACTGGCCGCACCCCAGCTTCGTCGGCAACTTCCTGCCGGCCAAGCGCGAGATCAACGATCAGGGTTTCAGCGCCGACTGGCAGACCTCGTTTTTCTCCACCAACCTGCAAGAGGCGATGGAGCGCTGCGTCGCTGGCGACTGTGATGCACTCAACGGCCGCAGCTTCGGCGTGAGCTTCATCGACCCGGTGGATCAGTACCTGAAGAGCGATCGGGCGATCAAATATGCGCTGCTGTTCATCGTCCTGACATTCGCCGGTTTCTTCC
>NZ_JAFGYW010000081.1:0-704 GCF_017491595.1 Pseudomonas sp. 51_B | reverse complement strand
GTCGCCACTCCAGCGCAGGGACGCCACGCGCAACTGGAAGGTCGCCGGAGCACGTCCGGCAATGGTCAACTGCGCAGCCCGGAGCAAGGCCAGGGTGTAGCAGCCGTCACGCAGGCCGGACTGAGGCACCAGCACCTTGAATTGCCCAATGTTTTCCATGCCGCCAGCGGCCACCACCAGGCGCTGTATCAGCAACTGCAATGCCGTGCGCTCGGCTCGGGAAAAGAAACTCAGCAGACGCTGCAATACTTGCTGATAGACATAGTTCATTGCCTGATCATGGATCGTGCTCATCGGTATTTACCCGGTATCAAAAGTTTCATGCCGCGCAGACATGACAATGGGCGCGCGGCAATTGGATCAATAAGTAATAGACGCTGAAATGCTAACACTTACAAAGTTGTAGTTATTTGAAACACTTCACCTGAATAAAGCCATCCAGATGCCAATCGTCACGTTCAACCACCCGTATTCATTGGGCTTTCGCCATTCGCAAATGATCTGAGGAAACTTCCCACAACGTCCCACGACAAATCATTACAAGAAAAGGAGAAGCAACTTCCGAAACGCCCTACAGCAATTAAACAGAAATTGACGAAGCCAGCCGAGCCAGCCATTTGATATTGCCTTGGACAAACTGAATGCACAGCCATAGCTCATTCCTTGAGATGAAAGTAATCATTCAATTATCAGTGCTTATAGTG
>NZ_JAFGYW010000080.1:0-709 GCF_017491595.1 Pseudomonas sp. 51_B | reverse complement strand
ATGTAATGGAATGGAATGGAATGGAATGAAATGGAATGGAAAGGAATAGAATGGAATAGAATCAGTTGGAGTAGAATGCAATGGAATGGAGATTAATGGAATTGAATGGAGACTAATGGAATAGAATCAAATGGAATGGCATCGAATGGAATGGACTCGAATGGAATGTGCACGAATGGAATGGAATCGAATGGATTGATATCAAGTGGAATGGAATGGAAGGGAATGGAATGGAATGGAATTGAACCAAATGTAATGGACTTGAATGGAATGGAATCATATAGAATAGACTCAAAAGCAATGGTCTCGAATTGAATTTATAGATATAGAATGGAATCCAAAGGAATGCAACGGTATGGAATGGAATAGAATGGAATGGAATCAAATGGAATGGACCAGAATGCAGTGGACTGGAATAAATCGGACTCAATAGTAATGGATTGCAATGTAATTGATTCGATTTCGAATGGAATCGCATAGAATGTAATCGAATGGAATGGAATGGAAGGCAATAGAGTTGAATAGAATTGAATGCAATGAAATGGAACGAAGTTGAATCGAGCGGAATGGAATCGAATGGAGTGAAATGGAATGGAATGGACGCGAAAGGAATGGACTGGAACAAAATGAGATCGAACGGTAAGAATCGTACAGAACTGAAAGAAATTTAACGGAATGGAATGCACTCGAATGGAAAGGAGTCCAATGG
>NZ_JAFGYW010000007.1:0-215941 GCF_017491595.1 Pseudomonas sp. 51_B | reverse complement strand
GGTGCATTGCGCGGGGGCGGTGGGCAACTGGGGGCGCTACCAGGACTTCTACCAGGGCAACGTGACAGTCACGGAAAACATCGTCGAAGGCTGCCTCAAGGAACATGTTCGACGGCTGGTGCACTTGTCATCGCCATCGATCTACTTCAATGGCAAGGCGCGCCAGGGTATCCGCGAGGACCAGGTACCGCGCCGGTTCCATGATCACTATGCGCAGACCAAGCACATCGCCGAGCAGAAAGTATTCGGTGCCCAGGAGTTCGGCCTGGAAGTGCTGGCGCTGCGTCCACGGTTCGTCACCGGCGCAGGTGATGCGAGCATTTTCCCGCGGTTGATGCAGATGCAGCGCAAGGGCCGGCTGGCAATCATCGGCAATGGCCTGAACAAAGTCGACTTTACCAGCGTGCACAACCTCAACGAGGCGTTGCTCAGTGCGCTATTCGCCCAAGACCGTGCCCTGGGCCAGGCGTACAACATCAGCAACGGGCAGCCGCTGCCTTTGTGGGACGTGGTCAACTATGTGATGCGCCAGATGCAGTTGC
Organism: Pseudomonas sp. 51_B; assembly: GCF_017491595.1. Lineage (NCBI taxonomy): Bacteria > Pseudomonadati > Pseudomonadota > Gammaproteobacteria > Pseudomonadales > Pseudomonadaceae > Pseudomonas > Pseudomonas sp. 51_B. The sequence goes on along the minus strand of NZ_JAFGYW010000007.1, from coordinate 215,399 downwards.
CGCAGGTGACGCGCTATCGCGCCTACGGGCTGGCCTATAGCCTGGCGGCTTTGAACGAGGCGGCTTGCCTGCTCTGGCCAGGGCGCCCGCAGCCGACGTTGACGCGCCTGGGCATGCAGGTGATGAGCCGCGATTTCACCCTGGATATCAGCCGCGCCCGGCAGTATCTGGATTATCAACCCAACGTCAGCCTGTGGACGGCGCTGGATGAATTCTGCGCCTGGTGGAAGCATCAACCCTTGGGGCAATGAACCGGATCGGTAGATGATGGTCATCAGAGCGCCGCTTGAGCGGTTTATACTTATGTCTCTTTGCTACTACCGCGGTTGAAGCCACCTATGCGTAACGATGCCCACGACGATTTCGATGACGTACCCACTTTGCGTGCCGGTACCCCCGATGACGACGAACTGCTGCCTGCGCATGTTTCGCGCAGCCGTCAGAAGGCAGCCCGGCCAGCCAGCAGCGGAGCGCTGTGGGCGTTGCTGATCGCAGCGTTCATCGCCCTCGCCGGGCTGGGCTGGTGGAGCTTTCAGCAAATCTCGCTGATGGAGCAGCAGTTGGTGGCCACCCAGGAGAGCTTTGCGCGTATCAGCGAAGAGGCCGCCGGGCGCTTGCAGGCAATCAGCGGCAAGGTCGCTGCCAGCGAATCTTCAAGTACCAGCGGTAGTGAGGCCTTGAAGCTGCAGATCCGTCAGTTGCAGGCCAGCCTGGCCGAGCAGGGCAAGCAACAGCAAGGTGTGGCCGGGCAGGCAGGAGACCTGGGCAAGCGTCTGGAACAGGTTCTGGCCGATACTCGCGAGCAGCAAAAGGCGGTGACTGAGCTTCAGAACCAATTGCAAGCTCAACTGAAGGCGGTGAATGCCGAGTTGGCGGCGTTGAAGTCGGGGCAGGTGGACGGCGGCAAGCTTGATGGCCAGTTGAAGAGTCTGAGTGACGAAGTGGCGGCGCTGAAGAAACAGGGCAACCAGAAAGCTGCAGTGGAAAGCCTGGAGCAAGATGTTTTGGTGCTCAAGACCCAGATGGAAAGCCGCTCAGCGTCTTCAAATGGGGCGACCGTGCAGGAATTCGATGCATTCCGCGGGCAGACCACGCGCAACCTCAATACCCTGCAGAGTCAGATTCAAAACCTGCAGCAGCAGATCAACGCTCGGCGTTGAAGTTTATTGCAGCGGGCTTACCCTGAAATGGGCCGCCAAGCGGCCCATGTCCGGGTCACAGGCGTGGGTAATCGATGTACCCCACCGGCCCCTTTGCATAGAACGTCTCAGGATGCGCCTCGTTCAACGGCGCATCCGCTGCCAGCCGCGCCGGCAGGTCCGGGTTGGCGATAAATGGCACACCGAACGCTACCGCATCGGCTTTGCCCCCCGCCAGGGCGGCATTGGCGCTGGCCTTGTCGAAGCGCTCGTTGACGATATACGGGCCACCGAAGGCTTCCTTGATCAGCGGGCCAATGCTGTCGTCGGCTTCCTTCTCCCGCGAGCAGATGAAAGCGATGCCGCGCTTGCCCAGTTCACGTGCCACATAGGTGAAGGTCTCGGCGCGGTTGGCATCACCCATGTCATGGGCGTCGGCGCGTGGCGACAGGTGCACGCCCACGCGGCCAGCCCCCCACACGCCGATGGCTGCGTCGGTGACTTCCAGCAACAACCTCGCGCGGTTTTCCAAGGAGCCACCGTAACGGTCGGTGCGCTGGTTGGTGCTGGTTTGCAGGAACTGGTCAAGCAGGTAGCCGTTGGCGCCATGGATTTCCACACCGTCGAAGCCGGCGGCCTTGGCATTCTCGGCCGCGCTGCGGTAGGCCTCGACGATATCGGCGATTTCTTCGGTTTCCAGGGCGCGCGGGGTGGGGTAGTCGCTAAGTGGGCGCACCAGGCTTACGTGGCCCTTGGCCTGGATCGCGCTGGGTGCTACTGGCAGTTCGCCGTTGAGGTAGCTGGGGTGAGAGATACGGCCGACGTGCCACAGTTGCAGGAATATCCGCCCCCCTGCGCCATGGACGGCCGAGGTGACATTGTTCCAACCACGGACCTGCTCATCGTTCCAGATGCCAGGCGTGTCTGGATAACCTACGCCCATGGGTGTGACCGAGGTCGCTTCGCTGAGAATCAGCCCGGCGCTGGCGCGTTGAACATAGTATTCGGCCATCAAGGCGTTGGGAACGCGGCCGTCATCGGCCCGGCATCGAGTCAATGGCGCCATGATGATGCGGTTGGGCAACTGCACATCGCCCAGTTGGATCGGATCGAAAAGCGTTGTCATAACGGTTACCTGCCTTGTCAAAGCGCTTGGCGCAGTTGTTCGAGAAATGCCTCGATGGTGGCTTCGTTGCGTTTGAAAAAGTGCCATTGACCGACCTTCTGGCTGGTGATCAGACCCGCCCGTTGCAAGGTGGCCAAGTGGGCTGACACGGTGGACTGCGAGAGCCCGCAGCGTTGGTCGATCTGCCCGGCGCAAACACCGTTTTCGGTGCTGTGGTACTGGTCGGGAAATTGAGCAGCCGGGTCTTTCAGCCAGCTTAGGATTTCTCGCCTGACCGGATGGGCCAGCGCTTTTATGATTTCGTCGAGATCAAGTGGCATGGGGTGAGGCTCGTGCTGTAGCGGTATATCGCGATACAACGAAACGTACATCGGTATTTAGCGATATACAAATACGAAGAGGTTCTGAGCTGAGTGCAAATCGCTATATCGCGTTATAACGATATGCGAGATCAGGGTGCTAAACTGCCGGCATGAATTACTTGGCACATCTGCACCTTGGCGGCTCTGCTCCGCAGCAAATGCTCGGCAGCCTGTATGGCGACTTCGTCAAAGGCTCGCTCGAAGGGCGTTTTCCGCCTGCGCTAGAGGCAGCGATCAGGCTGCACCGGCGCATTGACAGCTTCACCGACCAGCACCCATTGGTATTGGCTGCGCTGGCGCGTTTTCCTTCATCGCGACGGCGCTTTGCCGGCATCGTGCTGGATGTGTTCTTCGACCATTGCCTGGCCCGACACTGGGGGGATTACGCTGAACAGCCGCTGGCGCAGTTCACTGGAGCGTTTTATCGAGTGTTGCTGGCTGAGCCTGAGTTGCCAGGGCGGCTGGCGCGGATCGCGCCCTCCATGGCGGCAGATGATTGGCTGGATGCCTATGGCGACTTTGCCACGCTGGAGCAGGTGTTCAAGGGTATTTCCCGGCGCCTGTCGCGGCCTGAAGGGATGGCTGGGGTGATGCATGAGCTGGAACGCCTGTACGAGCCGCTGCTGGCGGATTTTCGTGCGTTCTACCCTCAGCTGCAGGCGTTCGCTGCGACCGGTCGGCAGCCCGGCAGTTGAGCTTGTGTTGTCTTCGCCGGCCTTTTCGCAGGTCAAGCGCCCACAAAGCCAGTGCGGAATCTGAGGGCACCACTGCATGAATCAGGCAGCACGTGCCTGACGCCGAGGCACCGCCGGCATGTGTTCGACGCCGAACAACGCCATGTGAATCGCCTGTTGCGCCTGAAACGCCAGCGCCGCCCGTTCCTTCTGGGCACTGTCGATCGGCGTCAACAGGTGAATGCACACTTGCCCCCGAGGCTGGGCGAATAAGCGCATCAGGTGCGAAACCAGGTCGTCGTCACCAATGAAGGGTGCTATCAGGTCTGCCTTGCCGTCGCGCAGGTATTGAATGGCCACTGGCTGCACCGCCACGCCCTGGTCGATGGCACCGGCCAGCAGCCGGCCGTGGAAAGTGCGCAGCTGGCACCCATCGGTGGTAGTGCCCTCTGGGAAAATCAGCAGTGGCCGGGCCTGGCGCAATTGTTCGCTGATCTGTTCGCGCAGGCGCTGACTGTCGCCGCCACCGCGGCGAATGAACAGCGTGCCGGCTTTTTCTGCCAGCCAGCCGGCTACCGGCCACTGGCGGACTTCGGCCTTGGACAGAAACGAAAGTGGTAGCAGCATGCCTAGCAGTGGAATGTCGGTCCAGGACACATGATTGCTGACCCAGAGCATCGGCCGTTTTGGCCGCTCACCGGTTACCCGCACCTGGAACGGCAAAGCGCTGACCAGACGCTTCATGAACCAGCAGGACAAACGCTGGCGCAGCCCGAGAGACACCTTGAGCCCTGACCGGTCCCCCAGCGCGACGACAGTGGCCATGAGCAGGCCGAGCAACAATACCAGCAGCAGGCGGGACAGGCGGAGCAGTACCCGCACCCCACCCATCAGACGGCTGCCTTGAAGTGTCTGGCGTAGCGCGGGCACAGCTCGTCGCGCTTGAGCAGAATGAAGACGTCCGCCACCTGGAAGTCCTGGTCCCAGCAAGGCTCCCCACAGATCTTGGCCCCCAGGCGCATGTAGGCTTTGAGCAACGGGGGCATTTCGGCAATGACGTTGCTCGGCAACGCCAGGCTGGGCAGAGGTTTTTTTGGCTCGGCGCGCAGGTGCTCGTTGCACAGATAACGCTCGCGCAGCCGTTGCATGACCGCATGGGCTTGGACACCCCCGTCTTGCATGGGGATGCTGGCGCAGCCCATCAGGTAGCTGTAGCGGCCTTCGTTGAGCACCTCGGCCAATTCGCCCCAGAGCACGGCTATGGTGCCGCCGTTGCGGTAGTCCGGGGCGACGCAGGTGCGACCCAGTTCGAGGATCGGGCCCTGCAATTGACGCAGACCGTGCAAGCTGAATTCTTCTTCACTGTAGAAGCGCCCCAGGCTGCTGGCCGCCTGGTGATCGAGCAAGCGGGTGGTGGCCACCAGCTGGCCGGTGCTCAGGTCGCGTACGCCGATGTGCCGGCAGTGTTCATCGTAGTCATCCATGTCCAGACCCTGGTCAGCGCCTTTGAGCCTGGCCTTGAACTCTGCGCTGAACACCCTGAAACGCAGGGCTTGAGCCTCCTGAAGGGCTGCAGGCCCGACCAGGCGTTCGGCTTGCAGACGGCGTTCGGTGCTGTTGCCACCACGGTGAGCGATCCGAGTCATTGCGAGTCTCCATAAGCCAGCCATGAAGGGTTGCGGCCGGTCGGCTTTGTTGTGCACAGTCAGCCTAGGTAGGCGCGGTGTCACCCCGGTGAAGCTTTGGTGATGCTTGCATGACAGCCCCGTCAGCCTCTTGAAGGAGCGCCCTATGGCCTGGTTGCAACGACTCAACGACCCTTACCGCCAGCCATTGGCCGGCACCCTTGGCGAGGCCTATGCCGCGCAACTCGAGCGCCTTGGCGCGGTTGCCCCGTTCGAACTGGCGGTGCTGGGTGGGCGTGCCATGGCCACCCCGGGCCTGGCCTTTCTGATCGGTTACCAGGCCGCGCTGAGGGTGCTTTGGCCCAGTGCGCCGGCCAGCCTTGGTGCGTTGTGCGCCACCGAACAGCGCAGCGTGCGCCCGGCGGACATGCATACCCGGCTGGTCGGGTTGCGCCTGGACGGCACCAAGGACTTTGTTACCGCGGGCCTTGATGCAGAGTGGCTGTTGGTGGCTGCGCGCAGCGAAGCGTTGGGCGACGCGCCGCAGCTGAAGTTAGCGGTGGTGTATCCGGGTGAGGCCGGGGTGACGTTGGAAGCATTGCCCACCCTGCCGCTGATGCCAGAGGTAGGGCATGGACGCCTGCACTTGCAGGGTGCGTCCTGCGAATTATTGGCAGGGGACGGTTGGGACGCCTACGTCAAACCGTTCCGCTCGTTGGAAGACCTGTACGTGCTGACGGCTTTGACGGCTTGGTTATATGGGGTTGGACATGAGTGCGACTGGCCCCGGGACTTGCGTCTGCGCCTCCTTGGACTGTTGGCTGGGTGCGCCGAGGGCAGCCGGCAATGCGCTGACAGCGTTGCTTGCCACCTCTTGCTGGGGGGCTTGTTCTCGCAGTTCCAGGCGCTGCGCGCAGCGGTCGATGAGGCGCTGCTGGCGGGGCCGCAGCAATGGGCTCAGCTGTGGCAGCGTGATCAAGGGGTGCTGGGACTGGCCACGGCGGCGCGGGAACAGCGCCTGGCCAAAGCCTGGTCGGGCGCAGGGCTGTCATGAAAAGCGGGATCCTGTAGTTCTCTCAGCTCCTGGGCCGCTGATGCGCTTTTCCGACCATGAAAGCCTCCTGAGAATACCGTCGGCTTATTCCGCCAAAAAAGCACCCCTCCGGTCGCTTTGTAATGGGCTTGGCTCAAGCGTATTGCCCGGACTACGTGAAACCATGGCTGCCCTTGAGCGGCCTGGAAGAAGACCGCCGGCAGCGGCGGGAAAGCGCCCAGGGGCCAGGCCTGCGCAGCCCGGCTGCCTGGCAGGGTGCACAAGCAGGCTGGCGCTTGCTGCCATGAAAGCAGGCGGTTAAGGTTGGCGGTCAAGTTCTACGAGACCTGTCATGTTCAACTTCAGTCGCCTTCTGCCTGCTCTGCTGCTGGCCCTGTGCTTGCCCGCCCATGCCAATTGGCACCTTGATGGCGAGTCATCGCGCCTGTCATTCGTCACCGGCAAAAATGGTGATACCGCCGAGGTGCATCGCTTTTTAGTGTTGCACGGCAGTGTCGACCGAAAGGGCGCGGCTGCGCTGCGCATCGAGATGGACTCGGTCAGCAGCGGGGTGCCGCTGCGTGACGAGCAGATGCGCGACCATCTTTTCGAAGTGCAGCGCTTTGCCGAGGCCAGCGTGAAGGCGCAGATCGACCTGCGGCCGATCAACGACCTGGCCGATGGCGCGCAAATCGAGTTGCGCCTGCCGTTGACCGTCACCCTGCATGGGCAGTCCCACAGCTACAACGCGCTGCTGCTGGCCACCCGCCTGGATGAGCGGCGCTTCCAGGTAGTGACCCTCGAACCGTTGGTGCTGCGCGCTTCTGACTTCGGCCTGTTGCCCGGGCTGGAGAGCCTGCGCAAGTTTGCCAAGTTGAAATCCATCAACCCATTGGTACCGGTCAACGCGGTACTGATTTTCAACGCCCGCTGACATGCCAGGGCCCGTATTCCCCTGGCGCGATGGCAATCAATTCGAACTGCTGATCGACGGCCCTGCGTTCTTTCCCAGGATGCTTCAGGCGATTGCCGGTGCGCAGGCACAGGTGGACCTGGAGTTGTATCTGGTCGAGGCCGGTGCCTGCGCCGAGGCTGTGGTCCAGGCGCTGGAACAGGCGGCAGTACGCGGCGTGCGGGTGCGCTGCCTGTTCGATGACTATGGCTCTTTGGCCTTCACTGCAGCGTTGCGCCAGCGCCTGCTGGATGCCGGCGTCTATCTGCGCTGGTACAACCGCCTGCGCTGGAAGCGTGGTTTGCGCAACCTCTACCGTGACCATCGCAAACTGTTGCTGGTCGATGAGCGTTGGGCCGTGGTGGGTGGCACCGGGGTTACCGACGAATTCTGGGTGCCCGGTGAGTCAAGCAGCGCCTGGCATGAGGTGATGGTGCAAATGCATGGCCCTGTGGTGAGCGACTGGCAACAGCTGTTCGACCGCCAGTGGCAAGCTAACGAACGTCGTACCGCCTGGCGCCCGGCCGAAGGCTTTGGCCTGCCTCGCCTGCCCAAGTTGCCGGCGCAAGGGCAGGGCATGGGCCGAGTGGCCTATGCCGACGCCCGCCAGCATCAGGACATCCTGCATTCGCTGGTGCGGGCAATCAACAGTGGCAAGCAGCGAGTGTGGCTGGCCACGCCGTATTTCTTGCCGACTTGGAGCGTGCGCCGGTCCCTGCGCCGGGCTGCAGGGAAAGGGGTCGACGTGCGCTTGCTGCTGACTGGCCCGCGCACCGACCACCCTTCGGTACGCTATGCCGGGCACCGCTATTACCCGCGCTTGCTGCGAGCGGGTGTGCGTATCTACGAATACCAGCCCTGTTTCCTGCATTTGAAAATGGTGCTGATCGACGACTGGGTCAGCATTGGCTCATGCAACTTCGATCACTGGAACCTGCGCTTTAACTTGGAGGCCAACATCGAGGCGCTCGATCCGCCTTTGACGGCCGCTGTACACGCCAGCTTCGAGCGTGACTTCGCCTTGAGCCAGGCTGTCGACCTGGACCACTGGCATGCCCGGCCGCTGTGGCGCCGGGTGAAACAGCGCATATGGGGTTGGCTGGACAGGCTGGTGGTCAACCTGCTCGACCGACGGGACTGAGAGCAGCTATCGTGCACTGACGGTTTCCAGGCAATCGAAGGAGTGGGTGTGATGACGGCGAAGAAGATTCTCATGCTGGTTGGCGACTATGTGGAAGATTACGAGGCGATGGTGCCTTTCCAGGCGCTGAGCATGGTCGGCCACACCGTTCACGCGGTGTGCCCGGAGAAGGTCGCTGGGCAGACGGTGCGCACAGCGATTCATGACTTCGAAGGCGAACAGACCTACAGCGAAAAGCCGGGGCATAATTTTGCACTGAACTACGACTTCGTGCGGGCTCGGGCCGAGGGTTACGACGCGCTGCTGATTCCTGGCGGCCGCGCCCCGGAGTATCTGCGCCTGGATGAGCGGGTTCTGGAGCTGGTGCGGGCCTTCGACCAGGCCGGCAAGCCGATTGCAGCGGTGTGCCATGGTGCGCAGTTGTTGGCAGCCGCAGGTGTGCTGCAAGGGCGCGAGTGCAGTGCGTATCCGGCGTGTGCGCCGGAAGTGCGGCTGGCCGGCGGCACCTTCATCGATATCGCGGTGGACCAGGCACATGTGGATGGCAACCTGGTCACTGCGCCAGCCTGGCCCGCCCACCCGGCCTGGCTGGCGGCGTTCCTCAAAGTGCTTGGCACCCATATCGCCTGATCGGGCCGCTCGGCAGGTTCACTCTACCTGCTCGACCCAATCGTTGAGGTTGTAGTAATTGGTGATCCGGGCAATCTTGCCGCAGTGAATGTAGAAGAATGCCCCCGCTGGCAGCACGTAAGTCTGGCCCGTGGCCGCCGGCAAGCCTTCGTCGTCGGCCAGGTATTGGCCGTGGACGGTGAACTCGGCTGCTGCGCGGCTGCCGTCGGCGTTCTGCATGACCACGATGTCGGCCAGGCGCTCGCGGTAGCAGCGGTTCATCTTGTCCATGAACGCGGCGAACTTCGCTTTGCCCATTTGCCGCTCGCCCTGGTTGATGTCGTGAATCACATCTTCGCTGAGCAGTGCCAAGAACGTTGGCATGTCACCGGCGTTGAAGGCGGCATAGTAAGCGTGGACCAGTTCGGTAGCGGTCATGGAACAGTTCCTGTCGTGTAGGGAAAAGGCGATGTGCTGGCTTGGATGATAGGGTTTCCCCTCAAGCCCGGCTTAGCCGAGCGCGTCATCCACATCGACAAAACGACCGCCAAGCATGCAAATACGCCTGTTGCACGGCGCCGCTATCGCGCCTTACATCGATGACCTCGCTCGCCTGCGCCTGACCGTGTTTCGCGAGTTTCCCTATCTTTATGACGGCACTGCCCAGGACGAGGCCGACTACCTGGCCAGCTACACCCGTTCCGGGCGCAGCCTTATGGTGCTGGCCCTGGACGAAGGCAAGGTGGTAGGTGTTTCGACCGGCCTGCCGCTGGTGGATGTAGCCCCTGAGTTCCAAGAGCCGTTTCTGGCGTTGGGGCGCGACCCGGCAAGCGTCTACTACTTCGGTGAGTCGTTGGTGCTGCCGGAGTACCGTGGCCGTGGCCTGGGAGTGCGCTTTTTCATTGAGCGCGAATCCTATGCCCATAAACTGGCCGAATTCGACTTTTGCGCGTTTTGCGCCGTGGAGCGTCCAGGAACGCACCCGCGCCGGCCGGCGGACTATAAGCCGCTGAACGGGTTCTGGCGCAATCGCGGCTTCCTCCATGACCCAGCGCTGCGGACCCACTACGCCTGGCGCGACCTGGACGAAACCCACAGTTCGGAAAAAATCATGTCCTTCTGGACCAAGGAGCTACCGGCTTGATCCGCCTCGCGGCGTGCCAGTACGCCATCGAACTGCATGAAACCTGGGATGCGTATGCCGAGCACCTGCAAGGGCTGTGCGCCGAGGTCGTGGAGGCCGGCGCCCAACTGCTGCTATTGCCTGAATATGCCGGGTTGGTGCTTAGCGGGCAGTTGCCGGTTGAGCAGCGGGGCGACCTGAAGGCCTCGATCGCCGGCATTCAGCCGCTGGTCGAGCCCTGGCTGGCTTTGTGCGAGGGCATTGCGCGGCGTTGGGGCATCTACCTACAACCAGGCAGCCTGCCGGTGCTCGACCTTGATGGGCAGTACCGTAACCGAGCCTGGCTGTTCGGCCCCAAGGGAGTGCTGGGCTATCAGGACAAACTCATCATGACCCGCTTTGAGCGAGAGCAGTGGGGCATTGCTGCCGGTGATGGGCTGCAGGTGTTCGACACCGCGCTTGGCCGTTTGGGCATCCTGATTTGCTATGACAATGAGTTCCCAATGTTGGCGCGCTACTTGGCTGAGGGCGGCGCTGACCTGATCCTGGCGCCGAGCTGCACCGATACCGAAGCGGGCTATCACAGAGTGCGCATAGGCGCGCAGGCTCGGGCGCTGGAAAACCAGATAGCGGTGTTACAAAGCCCGACCGTGGGCCTGGCACCGTGGTCGCCAGCACTGGATGAGAATATCGGCCGGGCTGGGCTGTTCGTTCCGCCAGATTACGGGATGCCGCAGGACGGGGTGATTGCGCTGAGTGAGGCGTTGAGCCCGGTGGGCAGCCAGTGGCTGATGTGTGAAGTGAGCCTTGAGCACGTGCGGCGGGTGCGGCAGCAAGGGCAGGTATTTACCCGCAGGGACTGGCCGGAGCAGTTCGAACGTCTGCTCTGAAACAGCAGCGGCCCCGGTTTGGGGCCGCCACCGTGATATCGGGCTTACTTCACTTCAACTGCCAGGCTCTGGGCAATCTTGCTCTGCCACAGGGCAGGGCCAGTGATGTGTACCGATTCGCCGTTGCTGTCGACGGCTACGGTCACCGGCATGTCCTTGACCTCGAACTCATAGATCGCTTCCATGCCCAGCTCGGCGAAGGCCAGAACCTTCGACTTGCGAATGGCCTGAGCCACCAGGTAAGCAGCGCCACCCACGGCCATCAGGTATACGGCCTTGTTGTCCTTGATCGCCTCGATTGCGGTCGGGCCACGCTCGGACTTGCCGATCATGCCCAGCAGGCCGGTCTGCTCGAGGATCTGGCGGGTGAACTTGTCCATGCGCGTGGCAGTGGTCGGGCCGGCAGGGCCCACCACTTCGTCACCCACTGGGTCGACCGGGCCGACGTAGTAGATGAAGCGGCCTTTGAGGTCGACTGGCAGTTCTTCACCGCGGTTGAGCATCTCGACCATGCGCTTGTGGGCAGCGTCGCGGCCAGTGAGCATCTTGCCGTTGAGCAGGATGGTCTCGCCTGGTTTCCAGCTGGCGACTTCTTCGGGGGTGATGTCGTCGAGGTTGACGCGACGGGCACTTGGGCCGGCTTCCCAGACGATTTCCGGGTAAGCGTCCAGCGACGGCGCTTCAAGCTCGGCCGGGCCGTTGCCGTCGAGCACGAAGTGGGCGTGACGAGTGGCGGCGCAGTTGGGGATCATGCACACCGGCAGCGAGGCGGCGTGAGTCGGATAGTCCATGATCTTGACGTCGAGCACGGTGGTCAGGCCACCGAGGCCCTGTGCGCCGATACCCAACTGGTTGACCTTGTCGAACAGCTCCAGACGGATCTCTTCAAGGCGGTTCTGCGGGCCACGGGCTTTGAGTTCGTGGATGTCGATGGACTCCATCAACACTTCCTTGGCCATGACCGCGGCCTTCTCGGCGGTACCGCCGATGCCGATGCCCAGCATGCCTGGCGGGCACCAGCCAGCGCCCATGGTCGGCACGGTCTTGAGCACCCAGTCGACGATCGAGTCGGACGGGTTGAGCATGGCCATCTTCGACTTGTTCTCCGAGCCGCCGCCTTTGGCGGCAACGTCCACTTCGACCTTGTCGCCTGGAACGATCGAGTAGTGGATGACGGCTGGAGTGTTGTCCTTGGTGTTCTTGCGCGCACCGGCCGGGTCGGCCAGGATCGAGGCGCGAAGCACGTTTTCAGGCAGATTGTAGGCGCGACGCACACCTTCGTTGATCATGTCGTCGACGCTCATGGTGGCGCCGTCCCAGCGCACATCCATGCCCACACGGATGAACACGGTGACGATACCGGTGTCCTGGCAGATCGGGCGGTGGCCAGTGGCGCACATGCGCGAGTTGATCAGGATCTGGGCGATCGAGTCCCGTGCGGCGGGGGATTCTTCACGCAGGTAGGCTTCGTGCATCGCCTGGATGAAATCGACGGGGTGGTAGTACGAGATGAATTGCAGGGCGTCGGCGACGCTCTGAATCAGGTCGTCTTGCTTGATCACGGTCATGCAGCGCGCTCCTCTTAAAGACGGGAACATTCAAAAAGACGTTCGACGGTGCCGACCAGCGTGTCGAAGCGCCTTGCAAGGCGCGCCGGCAGGCTGGCCGACGCAAAAGGGCGCGGCAGTATAGCGCGCCTCACTGCGCGAAACACCTGCGTGTGGTCTGGACCTTGGTCGGCTACTAGCGGGCATCGTTTTTGCTGCCACCTTGCGCTTGGCTTACAGTGACCCGGTGACCGTTGGAGAATGACTTACCATGCCTGAACTTAGCGTGGGCGCAAAGAGCTGGGCGGTGCCCACTGGCAGCAACCTGCTCGATGCCCTCAACGACGCGGGGCTGAACGTGCCCTACAGCTGCCGAGCCGGCAGTTGCCATGCGTGCCTGGTGCAGTGCCTGGCCGGGCAACCGCAGGATGCGTCGCCCCAGGCCCTGGCAGCGGACAAACATGCCCAGGGTTGGCGCCTGGCATGCCAGTGCCGGGTTGTCGAGAACTTGCACGTTGCGCTGTTCGACCCCCAGCAGGACGGGGTGCCAGCGCGGGTGTGCGGGCTGGACTGGTTCGGCGATGTGCTGCGTGTGCGCCTGATCCCTGAACGGGGGTTGCGGTATCAGGCTGGGCAGCATGTGGTGGTGTGGAACGGCCCTGTTGCAAGGCCTTACTCGTTGGCCAGCCTGCCGGGTGAGGACGGTTATCTGGAGTTTCATATCGACTGTCAGCGGCCAGGTGCCTTCTGCGACAAAGCCCGTGGGCTGCAACTAGGCGATAGCTTGCGCCTTGGCGAGGTTCGCGGTGGAGCACTGCACTATGACCCGGACTGGCAGGCGCGGCCGCTCTGGCTATTGGCAGCGGGCACTGGGCTGGCGCCGCTGTGGGGCATCTTGCGCGAGGCATTGCGCCAGGGGCATCAAGGTGAGATTCGGCTGCTGCACATAGCCCGCGATGGTGCCGCGCATTATCTGGCGCAGCCGCTGTTGCAATTGGAAGGTGTGAAGGTCGAGCTGGTGCTGGCACAGCAGATGGATGAGGCGTTGGCACGCCTGAGCCTGTCGTCGCGGCAAACTATAGCGCTGGTGTGTGGAGGGGCGGGGAGTGTCGAGCGGTTCGCCCGGCGGCTGTTCATTGCCGGGGTGCCGCGCGGGCAGGTGTTTGCCGATGTGTTCGTTGAGCATGCCTGAGGCAGTTGTGTGGCGAGTGCCGGCCTCATCGCGACCTGCGGTCGCTCCTACGGGGGAACGCAATTTTCCGTAGGAGCGAGCGAAGGTCGCGATAAGGCCGCAAAGGCTATCAGCCGACCAGCGGATCACCCACGTGCAGGATCTTCATGCCGTTGGTGCCGCCGATGGTGTGGTAGCTGTCACCTTTGGTCAGGATCACCCAGTCACCTTGTGCCACCAGGCCGCGCTTGAGCAGCTCGTCCACGGCCGCCTGGCTGACTTTGTCGGCCGGCAGCGATGCCGGGTCGAAGGCGATCGGGTAGACACCACGGAACATGTTGGCCCGAGCCTGAGTGGCGCGGTGCGGCGACAGCGCAAAGATCGGCACGTGCGAACGCAGGCGCGACATGATCAGTGGGGTGTAGCCGCTTTCGGTCAGCGCGATGATCGCCTTCACACCCGGGAAGTGGTTGGCGGTGTAAATGGCCGCCAGGGCGATGCTTTCGTCACAGCGCTCAAAGGTGGTGTGCAGGCGGTGGCTGGACTTCTGGCTAGTCGGATGCTTCTCGGCACCCAGGCAGATACGGGCCATGGCCTGTACGGCTTCGATCGGGTAGGCACCGGCGGCGCTCTCGGCCGACAGCATCACCGCATCGGTGTTGTCCAGCACGGCGTTGGCCACGTCCGATACTTCGGCACGAGTCGGCATCGGGTTCTGGATCATCGACTCCATCATCTGGGTCGCAACGATCACCGCCTTGTTGTTGCGGCGAGCGTGCTGGATGATCTTCTTCTGGATGGCGATCAGCTCGGCGTCGCCGATTTCCACACCCAGGTCGCCACGGGCAACCATGACCGCGTCAGAGGCTGCGATCAGCTTGTCCAGGGTTTCATCGTCGGCAACGGCTTCGGCGCGTTCGATCTTGGCGACCAGCCAGGCGCTGCCACCGGATTCGTCACGCAGCTTACGGGCGTACTCCATGTCGCTGGCGTCACGGGGGAAGGAAACCGCCAGGTAGTCCAGGTCCATTTCTGCGGCGAGCTTGATGTCGGCCTTGTCTTTTTCGGTCAGAGCCGGTGCGGTCAGGCCGCCACCTTTGCGGTTGATGCCTTTGTGGTCCGACAGCGGGCCGCCGATGATCACCACGCAGTGCAGGGCGTCCGCGGTGGCGGTTTCGACGCGCATGACCACACGCCCGTCGTCGAGCAGCAGTTCGTCACCAACGCCGCAGTCTTTGACCAGGTCGGGATAGTCGATACCGACGATGTCCTGGTTGCCTTCGGTCAGCGGGTGGGCGGTGGAGAAGGTGAATTTGTCACCGATCTTCAATTCGATGCGCTTGTTGGCGAATTTAGCGATGCGGATCTTCGGACCTTGCAGGTCACCCAGCAGCGCGACATGGCGGCCGTTCTTGGCGGCGATGTCACGGATCAGGCGCGCACGCGCCTTGTGCTCGTCCGGCGTGCCATGGGAGAAGTTCAGGCGTGCCACGTCCAGGCCGGCGAGGATCAGCTGTTCGATCACTTCCGGCGAGTTGCTGGCGGGGCCAAGGGTGGCGACGATTTTGGTACGGCGGATGCTCATGCACAGACTCCTATAGTGAAGCGCAGCGAAAGGCTACTCCTCAATTACGCTGTAGTCATTGTTCCGTTGCACTACCTGCCAGCGATGCAGGGTGGCATTTGAACGGCAGGCGTATGCTTGCAAAAGGCTGTGAAGATTTGCCGGCCATGGTCGATAAACTGGCATCAAAGGAGATACCCCATGCGCGCCCTGATCTTGATTGCCCTGGCTGCCAGCACCGTCGGCTGCACCCGCTGGTCCATGGACCACCATCTGAACAATGCCTACCGCGCCTATGACCGCGGCGATTGTCAGCGAGTCATGCTGGAACTGTCGCAGGTCGACCGCACCAGCCGTGCGCGGCCGTTCATCCACCCGGAAGCCACGCTGTTGCGGGGCCAGTGCCTTGAGCGCGACAAGCTTTACCTGGACGCGGCGCAAACCTATGAGTATCTGATTCAGCAATACCCAGGCAACGAATATGCGTTTCGGGCCAAGGCGCGCCTGCAAACCCTGGAAAAGCTCGGGCACTATCGCGGGCCAGAGGCTGCGGTGAGTCATCCCGTCGGCACCCCCACTTGGCGTTAATACCAAGGTGTGGTTTATTTCACAGGCTAGGCTTGGCGCACTGCGCTAATCTGTAACTCAGTTGTTACAACAACCGCCAGTACCTTGCATCCCTGGCACCTTTACGGGACTGCACTCGCGAACATGTTCAACAAGCGCCATATCGAACGCCATCAGTTGACCGGTGTGCTGACGGTCTACAACCGCCACACCGATCAACCCATCGGCCAGCTGGGCAATGCCTCGGAAGACGGCATCATGCTGATCAGCTCGCTGCCGGTTCTGGTCGGCCCGGATTTCGAACTGCAGTTGCGCCTGCCACTGCCCAACGGTGGGTTTCAGTTCATCAACTTGACTGCCAGTTGCCTGTGGTGCCGTGAAGACCAGACGCCAGGCCACTACGATTCGGGTTTCATGCTGCTGCAGGCGCCGCGCGAATACGAAGAATTCGTCCACTCACTGCGCGAGTATTTCAGTTTCCACCCTGCCAACGCTTCCGCCTGACCCTGGCTCCGTTAAAATCGGGTCGACCGCGAAACAGGACGACCCCGTGACAACCAGCATTTTCTGGCACGACTACGAAACCACTGGCATCAACCCGCGCTGCGATCGCCCGTTACAGGTGGCCGGCGTGCGTACCGATCTTGAGCTCAACGAGATCGACCAACCGATCAACCTCTACTGCCGCCCTTCGGACGATATCCTCCCGCACCCGGCCGCTTGCCTGGTCACTGGCATCACCCCCGAGCAACTTGCCAACCAGGGCTTGTGCGAAGCCGAGTTCATGACTCGGGTTCACCAGCAACTGATGCGTCCCGGCACCTGCAGTGCGGGTTACAACACACTTCGCTTCGACGACGAAGTGACCCGTTACAGTCTTTACCGCAATTTCTTCGACCCCTATGCCCGCGAATGGCAGGGCGGCAACAGCCGCTGGGACCTGATCGACGTGGTGCGCACCGCATATGCCCTGCGCCCGGAGGGGATTGTCTGGCCGCAACAGGATGGGCGTACCAGCCTGCGTCTGGAGTTGTTGAGCCAGGCAAACGGCATCGACCACGGCCATGCCCATGAGGCGCTTTCCGACGTACGGGCGACGATCGCTCTAGCGCGCTTGATAAGGCAGAAACAACCCAAGTTATATGAATGGCTGTTCCAGTTGCGCAGTAAGCAAAAAGTCATGGAGCAGGTTCAACTATTGCAGCCACTGGTACACATATCCGGGCGCTTTTCCGCAGCGCGACACTATCTGGGTGTGGTTCTGCCATTGGCATGGCACCCGCGTAATCGCAATGCACTGATTGTGTGCGACCTGCATCAGGAAACCCTACCGTTACTAAGGGAAAGTGCCGAAGTCCTACGCGAACGTTTGTACACCCGGCATGATCAATTGCTTGAAGGGCAATTACCGGTTCCGCTCAAGTTGGTGCAGATCAACCGCTGCCCGGTTGTCGCTCCGCTGTCGGTATTGCGCCCAACTGATCAGCAACGACTGGGCATCGATTTGGCCTTGCTGCAATCGCGTGCCGATCAGTTGATTAATCAACGCGCACACTGGGAAGGTAAGCTTGAGCCTATCTACGGCAGTGAACATTTTGCTGCGGTAGAAGATCCTGAGCAGCAGTTGTATGAGGGTTTCATCGGTGACCGCGACCGCCGTCTGTGCGAGCAAGTTCGCACCTTGGACCCTGCTCAATTAGGCCACGGGCATTGGATGTTCGATGATCAACGCCTGCCGGAGTTATTGTTCCGTTACCGTGCCAGAAACTTCCCTGAAACCTTGAACAGCGAAGAACGCCAGCGTTGGTATGGCTTCTGCCAGCAGCGTCTTAGCAACCCGCAGTGGGGCGCACCCAACACATTGGGCGATTTCGAAAAGGCCAGGCTGGCCGCTTGGGCCACCGCCGACGAGGCCGGCCGGCGGGTACTCGGCGCTTGGCAGGTGCACGCCGAACTTCTGCGGGAGCGGTTTGCTATCAATGCCTGAGTGCAAAACAAAAACGCCGGCAACATGCCGGCGTTCTTGTTTGTATAAGCAGTGGATGCTGTGGATTATCAGTCCAGCAGGCTAGCCCAGCTTTCAACCACGTCGCCACCCCATTTGGCTTTCCATTCTTTCAGGGTTTTGTGGTTGCCGCCTTTGGTTTCGATCACTTCACCATTGTGCGGGTTTTTGTATTGCTTGACTTTACGTGCACGCTTGGTGGCAGTAGGTTTAGCCGAGCCGCGTGGGCCTTTGCTCAGTTTGGCATCTGGGTCGAGCAGGGCAATGACGTCGCGCAGCGACTTGGAGTATTCACCCATCAGGTTGCGCAGTTTGCCTTCGAACTCCAGTTCTTTTTTCAGCTTGTCATCCTGAGACAGGTTGGCCAGGCGGGCCTGAAGTTCCTTGATGGCTTCTTCGGTAGCGCGGTACTCGTTGATCAGGGACATGGAGTGTTCCTTAATGCGTGTTCAGAAATGAGTGAGGCAATAATAGACAGCCCATAGTCTCAAGTAAACATAATATTCAACGCGCAGCAGCAATTAACGATGTGACAAAATATCTCAGGATTAAAAAAAATTTACATAGGTTGAGCAGTAACTCAACGCGGTTCGCAGTGTGAGCTCAAGCGAGGGCTTGCGGCATCTGTGCTCGGCTGTGCCGAAGGCCTGCGCAATGATTACTGCGTTTTTCCGGGCGTGCCGTTAGAATGAGCGCCTTTGCGAAGTTCTGGAGTCTTGATTCATGCGCACCTATCGTCTGGTGATCGCTTGCCCCGACCGTGTCGGCATCGTGGCGAAAGTCAGTAATTTCCTGGCCCTTTACAATGGCTGGATCAACGAAGCCAGCCATCACTCCGATGAGCAGAGCGGCTGGTTCTTCATGCGTCATGAAATTCGCGCCGAATCGCTGCCATTCGGTATCGAAGCTTTCCGCGAAGCTTTCACGCCAATTGCCGAAGAGTTCTCCATGACCTGGCGTATCACTGACTCGGCGCAAAAAAAGCGCGTCGTGCTGATGGCCAGCCGCGAATCGCACTGCCTGGCTGATCTGCTGCACCGCTGGCACACCGATGAGCTCGATTGCGATATCCCATGCGTGATCTCCAACCACAACGACCTGCGCAGCATGGTCGAGTGGCATGGAATCCCGTTCTTCCATGTGCCGGTCGACCCCAAGGACAAAGCCCCGGCTTTCGCCGAAGTGTCTCGCCTGGTGCAGGAGCACGCCGCTGACGTCGTGGTGCTGGCGCGCTACATGCAGATTCTGCCACCGCAGCTGTGCCAGGATTATGCCGAGAAGGTCATCAATATCCACCACAGTTTCTTGCCATCGTTCGTAGGTGCCAAACCCTACCATCAAGCGGCCCTGCGTGGTGTCAAGCTGATCGGCGCAACCTGCCACTACGTGACCGAAGAGCTGGATGCCGGCCCCATCATCGAGCAGGATGTGGTGCGGGTTAGCCATGCCGATAGCATCGAAGACATGGTCCGCTTCGGCCGCGACGTCGAGAAGATGGTGCTGGCCCGCGGCCTGCGTTATCACTTGGAAGACCGGGTGCTGGTCCACGGCAACAAGACTGTGGTATTCGACTGATTGGTATTGGGGGCCGCGCTGCGGCCCCTGTCAATTGGGAGCGATAAAGCAGTGGCAAGATCGCGTAATTCACCCACCGCTTCACCACCGCCTACTTTGGGCGAAGGCTGCCTGGCCCGTTATGACCCCCAGGCGCTGAGCGAAGAGGACGGCACCGAGTTCCCAGGTGCCGAGCAACTATGGCGCCAGCTCAACCCGCCTGACGCCTCCAGCGCTCCAGCAGAGGGCGTGCCACCAAGCAGACGAATACCGGCCCGCCCGCCAGCAGATAAAAGTAATACGTGATCGCTCGCCAGATCAGGATTGCCGCTGCCGCTGTCGAACTGCCAACCAGGGGTGCCAGCAGGCTGGCCGAGGTCAGCTCGGCGGCACCGGCCCCCCCTGGTAACAAGCTGAATTGCCCGGCACTGAGCGAGAGCATCTGGACGAGAAAGCTGGGTATCCATGACAGTTCAGCCCCCAGCCCCTGAAGCACCAGGTACAGCACGCTGTAGCGCAGGCTCCAGTGAACGCAGGTGAGGGCGAATACCAGCGCCAGGGTGCGCTTTGGCAATTGCCAGGTCTGCGCCAGCGCGGCTATGAAATGCAGCAGTTTACGAGCCCAGCGGCGCCTGCGTCTGCCTGCCACGCCCAGGCGCTTGAGCAGGCGCCCGTTCAGGCGCATCAGCGCGCGGCGATAGCGCAACAGCGCCACGATGATGGCCAGGGCGACGCATAGCAGTAGAGCGCTGCCCAACAACATGCTTTGCTGGCTTCGACCAAGGCGATTAAACAAGGCATAGCCAGCAATTGCCAGCATCGCGCAGAAGAAGAACAACAGGTCATTGAGTTGGTCGGCGGCGAACACTGCGCCGCTTCGGGCCGGGCCTATGCGGTTGCGGGCCAGCAGAGCCATGAGCGTGACCGGGCCGCCGCTGCCACCTGGGGTGGTGCAGATGGCGAACTCGGTTGCCATGATCACACCGAGGCTGCGGGCGTGGCTTAGCTGCTTGCGTTGCTGGCCGAGCAACAGCCGTAGGCGCATGGCATTGATGACCCAACACAGCAGAATCATCCCCAGCAGCGTCAGCAGCAAGCTCGGGTCGAAAGCCATCAGCCTGGGCCACAGCTCGCTGCCACCCAACAGCATCGGCACCAGCATGGCGCCGGCCAGTGCCAGTGCCAGCCAGCCGAAGCGGTTCATGCGACCACCTGGCGCTCCAGCCAGGTCGACTTGGTCAGCGGTTCACGGCCTTGCAGCAGTAGCTTGTCCAGGGTTCGCAACCAGTAGTCGCGGGATGAGCGGTGGCGCATGTCCACCGGGTGCAGCCCCAGACGCAAGGTGTCGGCACTGCGCCAGCGGCGGCATTGCCAATCGCTGACGATTTTCGAAAGCCCTCTGCGCCAGGCACTGCGCGCGCTCCATACCAGCCCCGGCGCCTCGTAGGCGGTAAAGTCTGGCAAGCGATACAGGTGCTGGGGGGTGCTGGTGTAGCGCAGCGGCAACTGGGTAAGTGCCTGGCGGGTACCTTGGCTCATCAGCCAGGCGGGGGCGACGAAGCCGGCAACCGGCCAGCCCTGGGCGTTGAACACCTCCAGGCCCTGCTCGAGGCGCTGTAACGCTTGCGCTTCATCCAAGCCATAGAACTCACCTTCGTGGGTATACACGCGACGCATGAAGTATTCGCCAAGGCTGCGGGGGGCGGGGCCTTCGTCGGCATGATAAAGGCCGTGCAGCGCCAGTTCGTCGCCCCGTGCCAGGCGCCGCTCGAGCAGGCGACAGAACGCGGGGGAGTGGGTAAGGAGGTTGCGGTGATGAAAATCCGGAACGACCAGCCAAGTCATTGGGACATTGCCCATCTCGTCCACGGCCTGCACGAAGGGCTGGTAGTCGGGCCAGGTTTCTGGCGCTACATCGTGCAGCACCAACATCACGCTGGTGGAATTGCTGCCGGCCTCAACCATGGGCGCGCACCTGCGGCTGGTGGCCAAGCACGGCTTGGTATTGTTCCAGCAGGCCATCAACCACGTGGTCCCACGAATAATGCTGCTCCACATGCTGGCGCGCCTGGGCGCCGAGCTTGCGCACGCCCGCTTCGAACACTTCGCGCACTGCCTGGGCCATGGCCTGGGCATCGTTAGCCCGGCACAGTTGCCCGCACTGATCATTGACGATTTCGCCGAAGGCTCCGGCGCGTACCGCGACCACCGGGGTGGCGCTGGCCATGGCCTCGAGTATCACCAGGCCAAAGGTTTCCTGGTCGCCGGCATGCACCAGCAGGTCGGCGCTGGCCATCAGCCGGGCTACCTCTTCTGGGGGGCGGAACTGGTCCATGACACTGACGTTGTCGGGCACATTGGCCGGCATGTTCGAGCCCACCAGCAGCAGGTGGTACGGGTGCCCCAAGTGCTGCATGCATTGCAGCAGGACGGGCAGGTTCTTTTCACGGGAGCCGCGCCCGGCGTAGATCAGCAGGCGGCTGGTATCGGCGATGCCCAGCTCGGCACGCAGTTGCGGGTCGCGACGGGTAGGGTGGAAGGTGTTCAAGTCTACGCCCAGGCGCTGAACGTGCACATCACGCACCCCCAGCCTGCGCAGCTTTTCGGCCATCACCAGGCTCGGCGCCAGTACCCGGTCGAAGTTGCCGTACAGTTTGCTGACATAAGCTTCGGCATTGGGTGTGAACCAATTACCCATGCGGTTGCTTACCAGCAGGGGTAAGTCTGAGTGGTAGAAACCGATCACCGGGACGTCCAGCTTGCGCCGGGCCTCGAGTGCCGCCCAGGCGGTCAGGTAGGGGTCGCCCACTTCGATCAGGTCTGGCTGCAGCTGGCGCAGCACATTGCACCAGGGCGCCAGGCGCACAGGAAACCGGTAGCCCTTGCCGAAAGGCAGGGGGGGCGCGGGGACCTGGTAAACGCCATCGGCATGAGTAGCACTGGCGCCGGGTATCAGAAGGCTGTGCTCCACGCCGGCAAGGGCGCCGAGACGGTGGTGTTTGGCATCGAGGTATGTCCGCACGCCGCCGCTGGCGGGAGCGTAGAACATGGTGATGTCGGCGATGTGCACGATCAGCATCCCTCCGGGATCGTATTCAGGTCTGTCATCTGCCATTAAGGCCGGTGATGACGCGCCTAAAGATTGACCTGACTGAAGGATAGTTTGTTCGATCGGAGTAGGGCACCGGCTTTGCCGGTGTTGGCGGGTAACCCCGCACCTGGGTGGGCCGCGCATGCTCCGGGATGAGCACAAACCAAGGCAGCGGCGCGAGCCGCGAAGCGTGCGACGCGAGAGGGTAGTGACAGTGCCCGCAAAGCAGGCACTGTGGGACACGGTCAGATGCGGAAGCTGCCGACCAGATGCTTGAGGCGAGTGGCTTGTTGTTCCAGATCAGAGCAGGCGCGCAGGGTGGCCTGCAAGTTCTCGACGCCTTCCTGATTGAGCAGGTTGATCTCATTGATATCCATGTTGATCGACTCGACCACCGCCGTCTGTTCCTCGGTGGCGGTGGCTACCGACTGGTTCATGCCGTCGATCTCACCGATACGCACCGTCACGCTGTCCAGGCGTTCACCAGCCTGGTTGGCGATCTGCATGCTGTCCTGGCTGTGGCGCTGGCTTTGGCCCATGGTTTCGACCGATTCGCGGGCACCAACCTGCAGCTCTTCGATCATGCTCTGCACCTGCTGCGCCGACTCCTGGGTGCGGTGGGCCAGGTTGCGCACCTCGTCGGCGACCACGGCGAACCCGCGTCCGGCCTCACCGGCGCGTGCAGCTTCGATGGCCGCGTTGAGCGCTAGCAGGTTGGTCTGCTGGGAAATGCTGGTGATCACCTCGAGAATCTGGCCGATGTTCACGGTCTTGCTATTGAGTGTTTCGATGTGCGCACTGGAGGTGACGATCAGGTCGGACAGCCGGTTCATCGCCGCGATGTTACGCTCCACCACCTGCTGACCTTCCTCAGCCAACAACCGTGCAGAGCTTGCATGCTGCGAGGCCTGAGCTGCATTGCCAGCGATTTCCTGAGCAGCCGCGCCCAGCTCATTGATGGCTGCGGCGACACTGTTGGTGCGGTTGGACTGTTCGTCGGAATTGGCCATCGACGAGTTGGATGCGCTGATCACCCGCAGGGCGACTTCGTTGACGTGCTCGGTAGCAGAGGACACTTCGCGGATCGAGCCGTGAATACGTTCGACGAAGCGGTTGAAAGCCTTGCCCAAGATGCCGAATTCATCATGGTTGTGGATGGTCAGGCGCTTGGTCAGGTCACCTTCGCCTTCGGCGATGTCTTCCATGGCGCGGGTCATGGTATGCAGCGGCTGCATCAGAACGCGGATCAGCAGGCCGAGCAGGCCAATGATGATCACCACGGCCACCACGGTTGCGATCACTGCCGAGGTGCGGAAGGTGCTGAGCATGGCAAAGGCTTTGTCCTTGTCCAGCGACAGGCCGATATACCAGTTGGCGGCAGGCAAGCCTTTGATCGGGGTGAAGGTCAACAGGCGTGCCTGGCCGTCGCTGACCACTTCTGTCAGTGCACCCGACAGTTGCGGTGTGTGCTGCGGGAACAGGTCCGACAGCGATTTCATCACCAGATCCTTATCGGGGTGAACCAGGATCTTGCCCTGGTCGTTGACCAGGAAGGCATAGCCCATGCCGCCGAAGTTGAGCGAGTTGATGATCTGCACCAGGCCATCGAGCGCCAGGTCCCCACCTACCACGCCGACGTTGCCAGCGACCTTGCTCAGAATGCCGATGACCATCTTGTTGGTAGTCAGGTCGATATAGGGCTCGGTCAGAATCGCCCCTTGGGCGTTCATGCCGTCCTTGTACCAGGGCCGGGTGCGCGGGTCGTAGCCATCAGGCATCTTGGCATCGGGGCGTACGCTGAAACCACCATCGACCTTGCCCAGGTAGACCGTGAGAAAACTTGAGGTCAACGCATTCTGACCCATCAGTGTTTCGGCATTGGCCGGCTGTTGAGCAATGTTCTGCGCCAGGTTTTCAACCAGCTTGATCCGGCCATCGAACAGGTTGCGGATGTTGGTTGAAGTGGACTCGCCCATTTCAGCCAGGTAGTTCTCGAGGTCTGCGCGGATTGCATTACGCTGAAGATAGTCGTTGTACAAAGTGAACAGGCTGAAGGCAAGTATCACGATCAAAGAGGCAGCCCACAGAATCTTGTGGCTGAAACGCAGGTTTTTGTTCATGGCGTAATCGGTTCCGCTAAGGTCTTTTATCGAGCGGTCGCGCGCTAGGCGCTGACGGTGCAACACCCCGAAAATTCCTTTTTCGAAAGCTCCGGTCCTATCTAGGCGAATATCAACTGAAGGTATCGGCTGAACTAAGCTAAAGCTTGAGCGAGGATTCAAAGAGATGTCGGAAATTTCTTCCATAGTTGTAGGCTCTGATCCGGGCGGTCAACCGGTTCAGCAACCCATGCGCCTTGCCAATCGTCACGGCCTGATCGCTGGCGCCACCGGGACTGGCAAGACGGTGACCCTGCAGCACCTGGCGGAAGTGTTCAGCGACGCGGGTGTAGCGGTGTTTGCGGCAGATATCAAAGGCGACCTGTGCGGTTTGGGGGTGGCAGGCACGCCCCACGGCAAAGTGGCCGAGCGAATTGCGGGCATGCCGTGGCTGGGCTACACGGCAAAAGCCTATCCAGTGTCGCTGTGGGATGTTGCCGGGCAGTCCGGCCACCCGTTGCGCACCACCCTCAGCGAGATGGGGCCATTGTTGCTGGGTAACCTGCTGGAGCTGACCGATAGCCAGCAGGCTGCGCTGTATGCTGCTTTCAAATTCGCAGACCGTGAAGGCTTGCTGCTGCTGGACTTGAAAGACCTTAAAGCCCTGTTGGCGCACCTCAAAGACGATCCGCAATTGCTCGGCGAAGACAGCGCGTTGATGACCACCGGCTCTACGCAGGCACTGCTGCGGCGGTTGGCCACCTTGGAGCAGCAAGGCGCTGAAGCATTGTTTGGCGAGCCGGCGCTGCAATTGGAAGACTTAATTCGGCCTGACACCGACGGCAGTGGACGCATCCATCTACTCGATGCTAGCCGATTGGTGCATGAGGCACCGAAAGTTTATGCCACCTTCCTCTTGTGGCTGCTGGCCGAGCTTTTCGAACAGCTGCCGGAGCGCGGTGATGCCGAAAAGCCGGTGCTGGCGCTGTTTTTCGATGAGGCGCACCTGTTGTTCAACGGCACGCCAAAAGCGTTGCAGGACCGCCTTGAGCAGGTGGTACGGCTAATTCGCTCGAAGGGCGTGGGGGTGTATTTCGTCACTCAGTCGCCCAGTGACCTGCCCGATAGCGTATTGGCGCAATTGGGCTTGCGCATCCAGCACGGCTTGCGCGCTTTTACCGCCAAAGAGCAGAAATCGCTCAGGGCTGTGGCTGATGGCTTTCGTCCTAACCCTGCATTCGACAGCCTGGCAGTGCTGACAGAGCTGGGGATTGGCGAGGCATTGGTCGGCACGCTGGAAGACAAAGGTACGCCGGCCGTGGTTCAGCGGGTGCTGATCGCGCCACCGCAATCGAGGATAGGGCCGTTGACGGCAGCCGAGCGCAGCGCGCTGATTGCGGCTTCACCCCTGCTTGGGCGGTATGACAAGGTCATTGATCGGGAGTCGGCCTACGAAATGCTCACCCAGCGTAAAGGTGAGCCGGTGGAGCCTGTGCCTGTGCCTAAGGCCGATGAAGAGAGCTTTGCCGACAAGGCGGGCGAGTTTCTGCAGAGTGCGGCGGGGCAGGCGATCAAGTCGGCGGTGCGCCAGGCGGCCAATCAACTGGGCCGGCAGTTGGTGCGCGGGCTTATGGGCTCGTTGCTGGGCAGCAAGAAACGTTAGGTTGCCCGGTGCAGGCACTGTGCAAGCAACGGTCTTTTCTAACCGCGCCTGCCTATTGGCGGGTAAAGCGGTGCCATGCACCGCTTTACATGCTTTACGGCTAAGGCCGCTCCCGCAGTGCCTTTTTTAGGCCAGCGCCTTCGATGCCAGCCAGAACAGACCAGCGGCCAGGCCCATCGAAGCAGGTAGGGTCAGGACCCAGGCCAGCAGGATGGTCTTCACCGTGCCGCCTTGCAGGCCGCTCTTGTTGGCGACCATGGTGCCAGCGACGCCGGACGACAGCACATGGGTGGTCGACACTGGCAGGGCGAACACGTTGGCCATGCCGATGGCGCACGCTGCGGTGATCTGCGCCGACATGCCCTGGGCGTAGGTCATGCCCTGCTTGCCGATCTTCTCTCCGACGGTGAGCACCACACGTTTCCAGCCGACCATGGTGCCCAGGCCCAAGGCCAGGGCGACGGCCACGATCACCCAGAAGGGAGCGTATTCGGTGGTCGCGGTAAGGTCTTTGCGCAGCTTCTCGAGGTCTGCCTTTTCGCGGGCATCCAGGCCAGGCAACTTGCCGACTTTTTTCGCGGTGTCATCCAGGCACAGCAGGTAGCGGCGCACTTCAACGCGCTTGTCGGCATCCAGGGCGTGGTAGTCGGTCACGCCTTGCAGCGAGGTCTGCAGCGCAGCAATGGTCGGTTCGGTCTGCTGCGGGTTGCAGCTGAACTGCTCGGGCAGGTCGGTCGACTTGGCCTTGCCCAGTGCCAGGAACTCACCCAAGGTGGCAGCGTTGCGCTCGTAGAACTGGCTCATGTGCAGCGTGGCGTCGCGGGTCCGTTCGATCTGATAGGTGGTGCTGTTCAGATCGAGAACGAACTTGGCCGGGACGATACCGATCAGTACCAGCATGATCAGGCCGATGCCTTTCTGGCCGTCGTTGGAGCCGTGTACGAAGCTCACGCCCATAGCCGAGATGACCAGGACCAGGCGGTTCCAGAACGGCGGATGCTTCTTGTCGTCGAGCTTGCGGCGTTGTTCTGGCGTCTTGTGCATTTTCGACTGCGGGCGCCACCACTTAAGGCCAATCAGCACCAGCGCAGCGACGGCAAAGCCTGCGATCGGCGACACCACCAGCGACATGGCGATGTCGATCGCCTTCTGCCAGTTCACGCCGTCGCCCAGCGGGATGTCGTTGATCAGCGCATTTGCCAGGCCCACGCCGAGGATCGAGCCGATCAACGTATGCGAGCTGGAGGCAGGAATGCCGAAGTACCAGGTGCCGAGGTTCCAGGTGATGGCGGCGGCCAGCAACGAGAAGACCATGGCCAAGCCATGCCCTGTATTCACGTTGATCAGCAGCTCGACCGGCAGCAGGTGCACGATGGCATAGGCCACCCCGACCCCTCCGAGCAAAACGCCGAAGAAGTTGAATATGCCGGAGAAGAACACGGCAAGGTGTGGGGGCATGGCTTTGGTATAAATGACAGTGGCTACCGCGTTGGCGGTGTCATGAAAGCCATTGATGAACTCGAATGCGAGCACGAAGGTCAAGGCGAGTAGCAAGCTCACCAACACCCAGGCATCCAGTCCGCTGAATAAATCGATCATGAAGGTTGTCTGGCGGTCATAGGGGGGGCGGATTATGCCAGAAAACCTTGGCAATCGATGCACCCGCTGAAGACCGGTGACAGCAGTCTGAGCGCTTTTTTACCCCGGAAGCTTCCTTGATCGAGCTTAGGAAAATCCTTTAAAACCCATCAAAAGGTGGAAAGATCGCCAATCTACCGGGAAAAACCATGCTTAAACAAAATTCAAACGAGCGTATGAAATTTGTGTAATTCCATTTCATGCTCAGCCTTTGGGTAATGATCGACCTTAGCCAGGGTGATCCGGTGCAATGCTGCTGTTAACACCTCAGCCATTCAGGGGTGTTCGCCACGCAGCTCCTTTTCCATTTTTTCGAGTTCCTGGCTGAAGGCCTGGTCCTGAACGGTAGCGCGTTTACGCCAGGGTTTGCGATCCGGCTCCGGTTGCGCCGCATAAGTGGTGACTTCACCACCATAAACTTCCGTGTAACGCTCAGCCTGGCGCTCGAGTTCCGCGCGCAGTTCTTCTTTCGTCACAGTAGTACCTTAATGAGTGATTGTGAGTGATATTGCAAGCAAGCGTAAGTTGCCCAGGCGTTCGCCGCATGTATAGGCAGACTAAGGGCTGACGCCAGTATTCAGTCACGCAGGGGCGCATCCCAGCCGGGATCCGAACATGACAACTACTGCTTTGCCAGTAAGGCTATTTACGCAAATGCGTGCAAACTTTCAAGGCCAGTTATCGGCCGTACAAACTTTGAGCAGGCAAGGCTGTGAGAGTTCGTAAAAGTTTTTTGCGACAACAGAAATAAAACGGCCCCGCACTAGGCGAGGCCGTTGCCTGGGACTTCGACGGTGGGTACCTGACCAGTCTCTCCAAAGAAGCCACATGTGGCAGGAGAAAGGTATAAGTAAATTTGTCAGCGGTCAATTGCGATTATCGGCCGTTCGTTCGATAATCGCACGAGCTAGCGATTTATTTGAGGTGCGCGATGAACGACGAAACCACCGCCTATGACCACGCCAACCCAGAGCCTGTGCGGCCGAGCCTTACGGCGCTGGCGCCGCCTATCGTGGCGTCACCTGCCAAGCGTATCCAGGCATTTACTGGTGACCCGGATTTCATGACCTCACTGGCCCGTGGGCTGGCGGTCATCCAGGCTTTTCAGGAGCGCAAGCGCCACCTGACCATCGCGCAGATCAGCCACCGCACCGAAATCCCCAGGGCGGCCGTGCGTCGCTGCCTGCACACGCTGATCAAATTGGGCTACGCCACCACGAATGGGCGGACTTATTCGCTTCTGCCCAAAGTGTTGACGTTGGGCCACGCCTACCTCTCGTCCACACCACTGGCGGTCTCGGCTCAGCCCTATCTGGACCGCATCAGTGATCAGTTGCACGAAGCAGCCAACATGGCCACTCTGGAAGGCGACGACATTCTTTATATAGCTCGTTCGGCCACGGTGGAGCGGTTGATTTCGGTGGACCTGTCGGTGGGCGGGCGGTTGCCGGCCTATTGCACATCCATGGGGCGGATTTTGCTGGCGGCGATGGACGACACCAGCCTGCGCGAATACCTCGAGCGTGCAGACCTCAAGGCCCGTACCAGCCGCACCCTGAACGACCCTGATTCATTGTTCGCCTGCATTCAGCAGGTGCGCGAGCAGGGCTGGTGTGTGGTGGATCAGGAACTCGAGCAGGGCCTGCGGTCGATCGCAGTGCCGATCTATGATGCCTCTGGCCAAGTGTTGGCGGCGCTGAATGTCAGCACACACGTCGGGCGAGTTACCCGTAGCGAACTGGAGCAGCGTTTCTTGCCCATTCTGTTGGCGGCCAGCCGTGACCTTTGCCATCAGTTGTTCGGTTGACGAAGCGATGTCGAGGTTTCCTGTTCGATAAACGCACAGTGTCGCTCCCGGTGAATTGCGCCTCCCCCAAACGCTGATTAATGTCTCTCGCAACGGTCGGCACAGCCGACCGATACAAGAAAAACATTCGAGGCGTATTCCATGACCACTGTCACTCAACTGCTGCGGCCGCACCCGTTTGCAGTTCCGTTGTATCCAGGCTGACTCAGGCCGCCCTGCATCGCTATTGAAGCCCTGTACTGTTTGCCAAGTGCACAGGCCCAACCGTGCCCAAATTCTGGATAACAACAATGAACCAACCCCATGCTGTCGGGAACAATCTCGACGTCCAGTCGTTCATCAATGAACAACCACTTTCACGCTATCAGTGGCGTGTGGTGATCCTCTGCTTCCTGATCGTTTTCCTCGATGGCCTCGATACTGCGGCCATGGGCTTCATTGCGCCCGCCTTGTCCCAGGAGTGGGGCATCGACCGCGCCAGCCTGGGCCCGGTGATGAGTGCCGCATTGATCGGCATGGTATTCGGCGCCCTGGGCTCGGGGCCGCTGGCCGACCGCTTCGGACGCAAGGGCGTGCTGGTAGGCGCGGTGCTGGTGTTCGGTGGTTTCAGCCTGGCTTCTGCCTATGCCAGCAACGTCGATCAACTGCTGGTATTGCGCTTTCTGACGGGCCTGGGCCTGGGCGCCGGCATGCCCAATGCCACCACGCTGCTGTCCGAATACACCCCAGAGCGTCTCAAGTCGCTGCTGGTGACCAGCATGTTCTGCGGCTTCAACCTTGGCATGGCCGGTGGCGGGTTCATCTCTGCGAAGATGATCCCAGTTTACGGCTGGCATAGCCTGCTGGTGGTCGGCGGCGTGCTGCCGCTGCTGCTGGTGGTAGTGCTGATGGTGTGGCTGCCGGAGTCGGCACGCTTTTTGGTAGTGCGCAATCGCGGTACCGACA
This sequence comes from Pseudomonas sp. 51_B, assembly GCF_017491595.1. Classification (NCBI taxonomy): domain Bacteria; kingdom Pseudomonadati; phylum Pseudomonadota; class Gammaproteobacteria; order Pseudomonadales; family Pseudomonadaceae; genus Pseudomonas; species Pseudomonas sp. 51_B. The sequence goes on along the minus strand of NZ_JAFGYW010000007.1, from coordinate 185,074 downwards.
AGGTGCGCAAGACCTTGGCGCCGATTGCCCCGTCGGTGATTGCGCAGGCCGCCAGTTTCAGCGTGCCTGAGCAGAAGGCCGTAGCTGCCCGCAACGTGTTCGCGGTGATCTTCTCCGGCACCTATGGCCTGGGCACCGTGTTGCTATGGCTGACCTACTTCATGGGGCTGGTGATCGTCTACCTGTTGACCAGCTGGTTGCCGACGCTGATGCGTGACAGCGGCGCAAGCATGGAGCAGGCCGCGTTCATCGGTGCGCTGTTCCAGTTCGGTGGCGTACTCAGCGCAGTAGCGGTGGGGTGGGCCATGGACCGATTCAACCCGCACAAGGTCATCGGCATTTTCTACCTGCTGGCGGGGGTGTTCGCCTACGCAGTGGGCCAAAGCTTGGGCAACATCACGGTGCTCGCAACCCTGGTGCTGGTTGCTGGCATGTGCGTTAACGGTGCGCAATCGGCCATGCCGTCGCTGGCAGCACGTTTCTACCCAACCCAGGCGCGCGCCACAGGCGTATCGTGGATGTTGGGGATCGGGCGGTTCGGGGCCATTCTGGGTGCCTGGAGCGGCGCCACGCTGTTGGGGCTGGGCTGGAACTTCGAGCAGGTGCTGACGGCCTTGTTGGTGCCCGCGGCACTGGCGACGGTCGGCGTGATCGTCAAAGGCTTGGTAAGCCACGCTGACGCCACTTGATCCGGCGGGGGCTGCTGATGCAGCCCCTTTGAAATACCGATAGCAGGGCAACATTTGGTTCGATAATCGCACCAATAGTCGATTATCGAATTGTAAGCGCACCCCCTGTCTCCTTAATCTGGACCCAACGTAGCACCCCTGGCAGGAGAAGCCTGATGCGTGAAGTATTTATCTGTGACGCCATCCGCACCCCGATCGGTCGCTTCGGCGGCGCCCTGGCCGGCGTGCGCGCCGACGACCTGGCGGCGATCCCGCTCAAGGCGCTGATCGATCGCAACCCATCGGTGCAGTGGGACCAGCTTGACGAGGTGTTCTTCGGCTGTGCCAACCAGGCCGGTGAAGACAACCGCAACGTCGCGCGTATGGCCCTGCTGCTGGCCGGCTTGCCGCAGAGCATTCCTGGGGTGACCTTGAACCGCCTATGCGCCTCTGGAATGGACGCCATCGGCACTGCCTTCCGTGCCATTGCCAGTGGCGAGATGGAGCTGGCAATCGCCGGCGGCGTCGAATCGATGTCGCGTGCTCCATTCGTCATGGGCAAAGCCGAAAGCGGCTACTCGCGCAACATGAAACTTGAGGACACCACCATCGGCTGGCGTTTTATCAACCCGTTGATGAAGAGCCAGTATGGTGTGGATTCCATGCCGCAAACCGCCGACAACGTGGCTGACGACTATCAGGTTTCCCGCGCCGACCAAGATGCGTTTGCCTTGCGCAGCCAGCAGAAAGCGGCTGCTGCCCAGGCTGCCGGCTTCTTCGACGAGGAAATCGTGCCTGTGCGTATCGCTCACAAGAAGGGCGAAACCGTCGTCGAACGCGACGAGCACCTGCGCCCTGAGACCACCTTGGAAGCACTGACCAAGCTCAAACCGGTCAATGGTCCGGACAAGACCGTCACCGCAGGCAACGCCTCGGGCGTGAACGATGGTGCCGCCGCTTTGATTCTGGCATCGGCTGAAGCCGTGAAAAAGCATGGCCTCACCCCACGTGCTCGGGTACTGGGCATGGCCAGCGCCGGTGTTGCCCCGCGGGTGATGGGCATTGGCCCGGTGCCAGCGGTGCGTAAACTGACTGAGCGCCTTGGTGTTGCGGTCAGCGACTTTGATGTGATCGAGCTCAATGAAGCGTTCGCCAGCCAGGGCCTGGCAGTGCTTCGTGAGCTGGGTGTGGCCGACGATGCGCCGCAGGTCAACCCCAATGGCGGCGCGATCGCCCTGGGCCACCCACTGGGCATGAGCGGTGCGCGCCTGGTGTTGACTGCGCTGCATCAGTTGGAGAAGAGCGGCGGCCGTAAAGGCCTGGCGACCATGTGCGTGGGCGTCGGCCAAGGGTTGGCGCTGGCCATCGAACGGGTTTGACCGGTAGCGGCCTTTTCGCGACGTTTCGATGTCCCGGTGAACACGCTTCGCAGAGGAACCACGCCTCCTGTTGTGGGGGCGTAATCATCGTGACCTCAAACCGGCGCGAAGAGGCCGGTACTTTTCGGGCAGGCCCAGGGCCATCCCACAGGCTGAACGAGGTGTTACCAGGTGTGTCTAGACTTACCTGCAACCTATCAGGAGTAAACACGCCATGACCTCAACTCATTACACCGGTGAAGAGCGCAGCAAGCGCATCTTCGCCATCGTCGGTGCCTCATCAGGCAACCTGGTGGAATGGTTCGACTTCTACGTCTATGCCTTCAGCGCAATCTACTTTGCCGCCTCGTTCTTCCCTTCCGGCGACCCGACCGTGCAACTGCTCAACACCGCCGGTGTATTCGCTGCAGGCTTTCTGATGCGCCCGATCGGCGGCTGGTTGTTCGGGCGGCTGGCCGACCGTCATGGGCGCAAGAACTCCCTGATGATCTCAGTGCTGATGATGTGCTTCGGCTCGCTCATGATCGCCTGCCTACCAACCTATGCCAGCATCGGTGCTTGGGCCCCGGCGCTGCTGTTGCTGGCGCGGTTGATCCAAGGGCTGTCGGTGGGGGGCGAGTATGGCACCACCGCCACTTACATGAGTGAGGTGGCTTTGCGTGGTCAGCGTGGCTTTTACGCATCGTTCCAGTACGTGACCCTGATTGGCGGCCAGTTGTTGGCCGTGCTGGTGGTGGTGGTCATGCAGCAGCTGCTGAGCGAAGAGGAACTGCGGGCGTGGGGCTGGCGTATCCCGTTCGTGGTCGGAGCCATCGCTGCGCTTATCTCGCTGATGCTGCGCCGCTCGCTGCATGAAACCAGCAGCGCCGAAACCCGCAAGGACAAGGACGCAGGTTCGATAAAGGGGTTGTTCCGCAACCACACTGCAGCCTTCATCACCGTACTGGGCTACACCGCAGGTGGTTCGCTGATCTTCTATACCTTCACTACCTACATGCAGAAGTACTTGGTCAACACGGCAGGGATGAACGCCAAGACCGCCAGTTTCGTGATGACCGGGGCGCTGTTCCTGTACATGGTGATGCAACCGTTCTTCGGCATGCTCTCCGACCGCATCGGCCGACGAAATTCGATGTTGCTTTTCGGTGCGCTGGGAACGCTCTTTACCGTCCCGCTGCTGATGGCGCTCAAAACCGTGAGCAGCCCATTCATGGCCTTCGTGCTGATCACCCTGGCGCTGTGCATTGTCAGCTTCTACACCTCGATCAGTGGCCTGGTAAAGGCCGAGATGTTCCCGCCTCAGGTGCGTGCGCTGGGCGTGGGCCTTGCTTACGCGGTGGCCAACGCAGTGTTCGGTGGCTCGGCCGAGTACGTCGCCCTGGGCCTGAAGACCATGGGCATGGAAAACGCCTTCTACTGGTATGTGACGGCCATGATGGCGATAGCCTTCCTGTTCAGCTTGCGCCTGCCGAAACAGGCGAAATACCTGCACCACGATGACTAAGGACGTTGCATGAGCAACCAACTGTTCGACGCCTATTTCACCGCCCCGGCCATGCGCGAGGTCTTCTCCGATCGCGGGCGCTTGCAGGGCATGCTCGATTTCGAGGCCGCACTGGCCCGTGCCGAAGCCGATGCCGGTTTGGTCCCGCACAGCGCCGTGGCGGCCATCGAGGCCGCCTGTCACGCTGAGCGCTATGATGTGCGTGCCCTGGCCGATGCCATTGCTACCGCTGGCAACTCGGCAATCCCGTTGGTCAAGGCACTGGGCAAGGTAATCGCCAGTGGTGTGCCGGAAGCCGAGCGTTACGTGCACTTGGGCGCCACTAGCCAGGATGCGATGGATACCGGGCTGGTTCTACAGTTGCGCGATGCCCTGGAGCTGATCGAAACCGATCTTGGCAAGCTGGCCGATACGCTGGCTCGACAGGCGTTGCTGCATGCCGATACACCGCTGGTGGGCCGTACCTGGCTGCAGCATGCCACGCCTGTCACTCTGGGTATGAAGCTGGCCGGGGTGCTCGGGGCCCTGACCCGACATCGCCAACGCCTGCAGCAATTGCGCCCGCGTTTACTGGTGCTGCAGTTCGGCGGCGCTTCCGGGAGCCTGGCCGCGCTGGGCAACAAAGCCCTGCCGGTAGCTGAAGGGCTCGCCGCGCAACTCAAACTGGCGTTGCCTGAACAGCCTTGGCACACCCAGCGTGATCGCCTGGTGGAGTTCGCGTCGGTATTGGGCCTGGTGGCCGGTAGCCTGGGCAAGTTCGGTCGCGATATCAGCCTGCTGATGCAGACCGAAGCCGGTGAGGTGTTCGAGCCTTCGGCGCCGGGCAAGGGCGGGTCGTCGACCATGCCACACAAGCGCAACCCAGTGGGCGCGGCGGTGCTGATCGGCGCCGCTACGCGGGTTCCTGGCCTGCTCTCGACTTTGTATGCCGCCATGCCCCAGGAGCACGAACGCAGCCTTGGCCTGTGGCATGCGGAATGGGAAACCCTGCCGGACATCTGCTGCCTGGTCTCTGGCGCTTTGCGCCAGGCCCAGGTAATTGCCGAGGGCATGGAGGTGGACGCCGAGCGTATGCGTCGCAACCTGGACCTGACACAAGGGCTAGTGCTGGCTGAAGCGGTCAGCATTGTCCTCGCGCAGCACCTGGGTCGTGACCGCGCCCACCATTTGCTGGAGCAGTGCTGTCAGCGGGCAGTGGCCGAACAACGTCACCTGCGCGCGGTACTGGGCGATGAGCCGCAGGTCAGTGCCGAGCTGAGCGCCGAGGAACTCGACCGCCTGCTCGATCCTGCTCATTATCTTGGCCAGGCCCGCGTCTGGGTGGCGCGCGCCGTGGCTGAACATCAACGTTTGACTGCCTGAAGGAGATCGCTGTGGCGCATGTGCAACTGGCCGATGGCGTACTGAACTACCAACTCGACGGCCCGGCCGATGCCCCGGTGCTGGTATTGTCCAACTCGCTGGGTACCGACCTTGGCATGTGGGACAGCCAGATCCCGCTGTGGAGCGAGCATTTCCGGGTGCTGCGCTACGACACCCGCGGCCACGGTGGCTCGCAAGTGACCGAAGGGCCTTACAGCATCGAGCAGTTGGGCAAGGATGTGCTGGCACTGCTCGATGCACTGGGCATCGAGCATGCGCATTTCGTAGGCCTGTCCATGGGCGGCCTGATCGGCCAGTGGCTGGGCATTCATGCCGGCGCCCGCCTGCATAGCCTGACGCTTTGCAACACCGCAGCGAAGATCGGCAACGACGAGGTCTGGAACACACGTATCGACACCGTGCTCAAAGGCGGTCAGCAAGCGATGGTCGATCTGCGCGATGCCTCCATCGCCCGCTGGTTCACCCCGGCATTCGCCCAGCAGCAGCCACAGCAGGCCCAGCGCATCTGCCAAATGCTCGCGCAGACCAGCCCCGAGGGTTATGCGGCCAACTGCGCGGCGGTTCGCGACGCTGATTTTCGTGAGCAATTGGGCCGTATCCAGGTCGCTACGTTGATCGTTGCCGGTACCGAGGACGTGGTCACCACCCCCGAACATGGCCGCTTCATGCAGGCCGGCATCATCGGTGCCACCTATGCTGAGTTCCCGGCTGCGCACCTTTCCAATGTCGAGATCGGCGAGGCGTTCAGCCGCCGGGTGCTCGACTTCCTGCTGGCTCGCTGAGGGATTGGCCATGGATGAGAAACAACGCTACGACGCCGGCATGCAGGTACGCCGTGCAGTGCTGGGTGACGCCCACGTCGACCGCAGCCTCGAGAAACTCAACGGCTTCAACGGCGAGTTTCAGGAAATGATCACCCGTCATGCCTGGGGTGATATCTGGACCCGCCCGGGCTTGCCACGGCATACCCGTAGCCTGATCACCATCGCCATGTTGATCGGCATGAACCGCAACGACGAGCTCAAGCTGCACTTGCGTGCAGCGGCCAACAACGGCGTGACCCGCGATGAGATCAAAGAAGTGCTGATGCAGAGTGCGATCTATTGCGGTATCCCGGCGGCCAACGCCACGTTCCACCTGGCCGAATCGGTGTGGGACGAGTTGGGCGTGGAATCGCGCGGCTAAACCCCGCGCATGGCCACCGGCCCGGCATTGGCTTCTACCGCTTGCTTCAACGCCGGGCACAGGCCCAGCATGAATGCTGCTTCAGCGACCACGAACAGCGGGCCTATGATCAGCCCGCTGATATCGTCGACGAATGCAGGTTTGCGGCCTTCGTAGTAATGCCCGACGAACTGAATGATCCAGCCCACCACGAAAGTCCCCAGCCCGGCGCTGAGCCACAGGGCTGTGGATTGCATGGCCAGTGCCTGGCCGATCCATAGGCACACCCCGAGCAGCAGGCCCATCACCAGGCCAAAGCGCACGTCCAGGCGCAGGTAGAACCACACCGAAGCCACCGCGCCAAGCAGGGCAGGGGACAACCATATCCCCGCCAGCTCCCAGCCGGGTCGCGAGAGCAGGACCGTGACCGCGACGACTATCAGCGGGATGCCGACGAAGTGGGTGGCGATGTTGCGCGGGTCGCGGTGGTAGTTGGCGTATTGGCTCAGGTGTTCGACGAGGTTTTTCATTGTTGTTCCTCCCTGTGTGGCCGATATCTCGATATAGCTGAGAATAGCCTGCAGCGGCACCATCATCAGCAGAGCGAATGGCAGCAGCGTGCTGGGAGCAATCGACGTCGCGCAATGTACCGAGCAAAAGTACAACGAACGCAGGGCCGGCAGGCCTCTGCGCGGGCAACCCGCGTAGAGACCTGGGGTTCAGAGAAGATTCAGCGGGTAGCTTACGATCAAGCGGTTCTCGTCGAACGAGTTGGTGCTGAAGTCGCGGCGCATGGTGGAGTTGCGCCATTTCACGGACAGGTCCTTGAAGGTGCCCGACTGGATCACATAGGCCAGCTCGCTCTCGCGCGCCCATTCCTTGCCATCGGTCACCACGCCGCTGGTGACGTTATCACCCTTGATGTAGCGGTTCATCAGCGTCAGGCCGGGGATACCTACGCTGACGAAGTTGAAGTCGTGGCGCACCTGCCAGGAACGTTCCTTGGCATTGTCGAAGCTTGAGTTGTAGCTGTCGTTGGCCAGGGTGCCGCCACTGGTGCCGTTGACACGCATCCAGGCGTTGTCGCCACTGACTTTTTGCAGGCCAACGTAGAAGGTGTTGCCCTTGTAGCGGGCTGAGAGCATCGCCGACGCCGTGCGGTTGTCCAGTTGCCCTGCGCGCTCGGAGCCATCTTCCTTACCCCAGAAGTAGCCGAGGTTGGCGCCCAAGGTCCAGTCGCCAAGCGGTTGGCTGTGCACCAGGTTCAGGTATTGCTGGCGGTAGATGTCTTTGAGTTGAGCGTCCCACAGGCCGACCATGGTGCGCTTGTCGTTGAAGGTGTATTCACCACCTGCGAAGTTGAAACGATCGGAGGTGACCGCCGCGCGCCCGGTCATCGACATGTCTTCCATGCTGGCGTCGTTACGCGGGCTGTTGGCGCGGAACTGGCCGCCATACAGGGTCAGCCCGTCGATCTCTTTCGAAGTGATCTGGCCACCGCGGAAGGTCTGAGGCAGCGAGCGGCCATCGTCCGAGCGCAGAATCGGCAGCACCGGCATCCATTCGCCGACCTTGAGCTCAGTTTGCGACAGCTTGGCTTTTAGGGCCACGCCCAGGCGGCCAAAGTCGTCAGCGGGACGGCCGTCATCGTGCACCGGCAGCAATTGGGTGTTGGTGGTGCCTTTGCCACCATCGAGCTTGACCGAGTACAGGCCCAGCACGTCGACCCCAAAACCGACGGTGCCCTGGGTGAAACCGGAACGTGCATCGAGGATGAAGCTCTGGGTCCATTCTTCGGCCTTGCCTTGCGGATGGGCTGGGTCGACGAAATTACGGTTGATGTAAAAATTGCGCAGGTTGAGGCTGGCCTTAGCGTCCTCCATGAACCCACCGGTGTCGGCGGCGTAGACGGGCAGGGCGCAGGAGATGGCCAACAGGCCGGGCAGCAGCTGGCGTGCGGGTTGGGAAGTGCTCATCTGTCGTGGATCTCTTGTTGTTATGGTCGAACCGTTCTCGTGCAGGGCTGGCTGCAGCTGCGGTCTTCTTGATGAACGGATACAGCATTGCGTGGAGAATGTTGCGGGGCACTGTGGGGGTGAGGCAATTCGCCGCAAACGGTTTGGGGCGATAATCGAACGCTATGTTCCAGCTGGTTAATTTCGCCCAATAAAAAGCCCAGCACTAGGCTGGGCTGGGGTGGTCTGCCAGAAGATCAGCCTTTGGGGGTAGTCGCCGAAGCCTGTTGGTTGGCTTGACCGGTTCGCTCGTACCAGCCACCGCCGAGGGCTTTGTACAGGTTGACCTCGCTGGTCAGCTGCGCAAGACGATCGGTGATCAACGCCTGCTGGGCGCTGAACAGGTTGCGCTGGGCGTCGAGGAAGGTCAGGTTGCTGTCGATACCAATACGGTAACGGCGCTCGGCCAGGCGGTAGTAGTCCTGGTTGGCCTGCACCAGATCGCGCTGAGCCTGTAACTGCTCTTCGAAGGTCTTGCGTGCCGCCAGGCCGTCGGACACTTCCTGGAAGGCAGTCTGAACGGTCTTTTCGTACTTGGCGACGTTGATGTCCTTCTGGATCTTCGAGTAGTCCAGGCTCGCTTTGAGACTGCCTGCGTTGAAGATCGGCAGGTTGATCTGCGGCTGGAACAGCCAAGTGCCCTGGCCGCCGGAGAACAGGTGGCCCAGGTCAGGGCTGAGGCTGCCGGCATTGGCGGTCAGGCTGATGCTGGGGAAGAATGCAGCACGGGCTGCGCCAATGTTGGCGTTGGCGGCCTTGAGCAAATGCTCGGCTTCCTGGATGTCCGGGCGACGCTGGAGCAGTTCGGACGGCAGGCCCGCCGGGACTTCTGCCAATTGATCGGCATCGAGTTTCAGCGGCTGTGGCAGGTTGGCCGGAATGCTGGTTCCCAGCAGTACCGCAAGGCTGTTTGTGTCCTGAGCGATCAGGCGCTGATACTGCGAAAACTTGACTCGGGCCCCTTCGACGGCGGTACGTGCCTGGCTCAGGTCGAGCGCCGACGCCACGCCGACCTCGTTGCTGCGGCGAGTCAGGTTGTAGCTTTCCTCGTAGGTTTTCAGCGTCTCCTGGGTCAGCTTGAACAGGGCCTGGTCGGCCTGCCAGGTGTAGTACGCATTGGCAACGCTGGCCACCAGGGCGATCTGCGTTGAGCGGCGTGCCTGTTCACTGGACAGGTAGGTTTCCAGGGCTTGCTCGGTCAGGCTGCGTACGCGGCCGAACAGGTCAAGCTCGTAGGCGCTGACACCGAGGGTGGCCGAGTACTGGCTGGTGATGTTCGACTCGCCAGTGGTCGACATGTTGGCCGGCACACGCTGGCGGGTACCACTGGCATTGGCCGACACCGCCGGGAACAAGTCAGCGCGCTGGATGCGGTACTGGGCTCGGTAAGCGTCGATGTTCAAGGCCGCCACACGCAGGTCGCGGTTGTTTTCCAGGGAGGTCTGGATCAACTGCTGCAAGGCCGGGTCATTGAAGAATTGACGCCAGCCTTGTTCTGCAGCGGCGACGTCGGCCGACTCGGCCGGCGAATACGCCGGGCCTTGCGGCCACTGCGCAGGCACCGGGGACTCAGGGGTCTGGTAGTCAGGGATCAGCGAGCAGCCGCCGAGAATGAAAGCGGTTACCGCCAGGGACAATAAAGACTTGGTCATTGCCCAGCCTCATAACGTGGAGTTTCAGGGGTGACGTCTTTTTCCGGCTCTTTGCTGCCGAACAGTGACGACACTGTGACGAAGAATAGCGGTACCCAGAAGATGGCCAGGAGGGTCGCACTGATCATGCCGCCGATCACACCGGTACCGATGGCATGCTGGCTGCCGGCGCCTGCGCCGCTGGCGATGGTCAACGGTACCACGCCAAGGATGAACGCCAGCGAGGTCATGATGATCGGGCGCAGACGCATGCGGCATGCTTCGATAGCCGCGTCGTACAGGCTGCGACCCTGCTCGTGCAGTTCTTTGGCGAATTCCACGATCAGGATCGCGTTCTTCGCCGCAAGGCCGATGGTGGTCAGCAGGCCGACCAGGAAGTACACATCGTTGGAGAGGCCGCGCAGGCTGGTAGCGATCAGCGCACCGATGATACCCAGTGGGACCACCAGCACGACGGCGATCGGAATGGACCAGCTTTCATACAGCGCTGCCAGGCAGAGGAACACGAACAGTAGCGAAAGGGCGAACAGCGCCGGCATCTGCGAGCCGGAGAGTTTTTCCTCGTAGGACATGCCGGTCCAGGAGTAGCCGACACCTGCTGGCAATTCACCGGCGATGCGTTCGACCTCGGCCATGGCTTCACCGGTGCTGTAACCCGGCGCCGGGGCACCGAGAATCTCCATCGCCTCGACGCCGTTGTAACGCGACAGTTTCGGCGAACCGTAGGTCCACTCACCCTTGGCAAAGGAGGAGAACGGCACCATCTCGCCTGCGCCGTTGCGCACGTACCACTTCTGCAGGTCTTCCGGGCTCATCCGCGAGTTGGCTTCACCCTGGATGTACACCTTCTTCACTCGGCCACGGTCGATGAAGTCGTTGACGTAACTGGCACCCAGGGCAATCGACAGGGTGTTGTTGATGTCGGAAATGGTCACGCCCAAGGCGCTGGCACGTTCGTCATCGATGATCAGCTGATACTGCGGCTCATCGTTCAAGCCGTTAGGCCGCACGCCACTCAGGACCTTGCTTTGCGAAGCTTTTGCCAGAAACTCGTTGCGCGCTTCCATCAGCTTGGCATGCCCGACACCACCACGGTCCTGAAGGAAAACGTCGAAGCCTGTCGCGTTACCCAGCTCCAGAACGGCAGGCGGGGCGAAGGCGAATACCATTGCATCACGGAAGGTGAAGAAGTGCTGCTGGGCGCGTTGGGCCAAGGCGAACACGCTGTTCTCCTGGGAACGTTCGCCCCAGGGCTTGAGCATGATGAAGGCCATGCCCGAGCTCTGCCCACGGCCGGCGAAGTTGAAACCGTTGACGGTAAATACCGAGGAAACGGTGTCGGCTTCGTCCTTGAGCAGGTATTCGCGCATCTGGTCGACCACCGCCTGAGTGCGTTCGGCACTGGAGCCTGCCGGTGTTTGCACCTGGGCAAACAGCACGCCCTGGTCTTCCTCTGGCAGGAAAGCGGTAGGGATGCGCGAAAACAGCCAGATCATACCGACCACAATCAACGCGTAGGCCAGCAGGAACGGCACCTTGTTGCGCAGGATACCGCCCACGCTGCGTTCGTAGCCGTTGACGCTGCGGTCGAAGTTGCGGTTGAACCAGCCGAAGAAACCGCCTTTGGCCGTGTGGTGCTCACCCTTCTTCAGCGGCTTGAGCATGGTGGCGCAAAGGGCTGGTGTGAAGATCAACGCCACCAGCACCGAAAGGCCCATGGCCGAGACGATGGTGATGGAGAACTGCCGGTAGATGACGCCAGTAGAGCCCCCGAAGAAGGCCATGGGCAGCAGTACCGCCGACAGCACCAAGGCGATACCCACCAGGGCGCCCTGGATCTGCTGCATCGAGCGCTTGGTCGCCTCCTTGGGCGGCAAGCCTTCCTCGGACATCACCCGCTCGACGTTCTCCACCACGACGATGGCGTCGTCCACCAACAAGCCGATGGCCAGAACCATGGCGAACATGGTCAGGGTGTTGATACTGAACCCCGCTGCGGCAAGGATGCCGAAGGTGCCCAGCAATACCACCGGGACCGTCATGGTGGTGATGATGGTGGCGCGGAAATTCTGCAGGAACAGGTACATCACCAAGAACACCAGGACCACGGCTTCGATCAGGGTGTGAATCACGCCGCTGATCGATTCGGTGACCACTGGGGTGGTGTCATAGGGGAATACGGCCTTCACCCCAGGCGGGAAGAACGGCTCCAGATCGGCGATGGTCTGGCGCAGGGCTTTGGCGGTGTCCAGCGCGTTGGCACCGGTTGCCAGCTTGACCGCCAGGCCCGAGGCAGGCTTGCCGTTGAACTGCGCACTGACCGCGTAGTTTTCGCCACCCAGGCCAACCTGGGCGACATCACCCAGGCGTACCTGGGAACCATCGCTGTTGACCTTGAGCAGAATCTTCTCGAACTGCTCGGCAGTCTGCAGGCGGGTCTTGCCGATGATCGTCGCGTTAAGCTGGGTACCTGGCACGGCCGGCAGGCCGCCGAGCTGGCCGGAGGATACTTGCACGTTCTGTGCGGCCACTGCGGTTTTGACATCCACCGGGGTGAGCTGGAATTTGTTCAGCTTGGCCGGATCGAGCCAGATCCGCATGGCGTATTGCGCGCCGAACACCTGGAAGTCGCCCACGCCGGCAGTCCGCGAAATCGGGTCCTGCATGTTGGAGACGATGTAGTTGGCCAGGTCGTCCTTGGTCATGCTGCCGTCTTCGGACACCAGGCCAATCACCATCAGGAAGTTCTTGACCGCCTTGGTGACCCGAATGCCTTGCTGCTGCACTTCCTGCGGCAGCAGTGGGGTGGCCAGGTTCAGCTTGTTCTGTACCTGCACCTGGGCGGTATCGGCGTTGGTGCCCTGCTCGAAGGTCGCGGTGATGGTCATGCTGCCGTCGGAGTTACTTTCCGACGATACATATCGCAGGTTGTCGATGCCGTTGAGCTGCTGTTCGATGACCTGCACCACGGTATCCTGCACCGTCTGCGCCGAGGCGCCCGGGTAGGTCACGGCGATGGCGATGGCCGGCGGTGCGATGCTTGGGTACTGATTGATCGGCAGCTTCAGAATTGACAGAGCGCCGACCAGCATGATCACCAAGGCGATCACCCAGGCGAAGATCGGGCGATCGATAAAGAACTTCGACATGGTTTACTCCGCTTTGGCGTCTGCTTTCGCCGCGTTGGCCTGATCAGGGCTTTGCGGCTTCTTGACGTTGGTGGCATCGCTGACCTTGACCTCGACGCCTGGGCGTACATATTGCAGGCCTTCGGTGATCAGGCGGTCGCCGGGATTCAAGCCTTCCTCGATCAGCCAGTCGCTACCCAACGTACGGCTAGCCTTGAGCTGGCGCAGTTCCACCTTGTTTTCCTGATTGACAACCAGTGCGGTCGGCGCGCCTTTGAGGTCACGCGTTACGCCCTGTTGTGGGGCCAGGATGGCATTGGCGTTGACCCCGGCCTTGAGCCGTGCATGCACGAACATACCTGGCAGCAGAGTGTGATCAGGGTTGGGGAACAGCGCACGCAGGGTCACCGAGCCGGTGGTCTCATCGACTGCGACTTCAGAGAACTCCAAGCGGCCTTCCTGCTTGTAGAGGCTGCCGTCTTCAAGCACCAACTGCACCGAGGCAGCGTTGTTGCCGGCCTTTTGCAGCTGGCCGCTTTCCAGGTCGCGGCGCAGCTTGAGCAGCTCGGCGGTAGACTGGGTGACGTCGACGTAGATCGGGTCCAGCTGCTGGATGGTGGCCATGGCGTTTGTCTGGCCATTGTTCACCAGTGCGCCTTCGGTGACCGAGGACCGGCCGATCCGACCGCTTATCGGGGCGAGGACCTTGGTGTAGCGCAGGTCGATCTGGGCACTTTTCAGCGACGCTTCGGCCTGCAATCGTTTGGCATTGGCATCGTCGAACTCCTGTTTCGACACCGCCTGCTCGCTCACCAGTTGCTTATAGCGTTCGGCCAGCGATTTGGTCGCTTGCAGATTGGCCTGAGCGTTGGCCAGGGTGGCTTCGTACACGGCAGGGTCGATCTGATAAAGCTGTTGGCCTTCTTTGACGTCGCTGCCTTCTTTGAACAGGCGCTTGAGGATGATGCCGTTGACCTGTGGGCGCACTTCGGCGATGCGGAAGGCGCTGGTGCGGCCTGGCAGTTCCGAGGTCAGGGTGAAGGGTTGCGGTTGAATGGTTACTACGCCGACCTGAGGAGCCTGCGCTGCAGGCGCGGCTTCTTCTTTCTTGCAGCCACTTAGCAGGGTTGCCAGGGCGACGGCGGAAACCAGAGCGGTAACGGCTGGCTTGAATTGCATGAGGATCCTCGGGTCGCTAGAGCAGGGAGACGCTCAAGAGTAATGGAAGAGTCTTGTCAGAAAAAAACTATCCGGTGGATAAATAGCTTACTAACGAATATACTTACATTCACGGTTGTTTGTAAATACTGCTGGTAGTACTTAGCTACTACCGTAGCCCCTGATTAGTTCATCCGTGAGGCACCCTGCAGAGGTGCCCTCGGCGGTTTACCCGTCTGCCAGTGCAGCCGGCCCCAGATGAGGTTGCACTGCCATGGTCCGTCGAACCAAAGAAGAAGCCCAGGAAACCCGCGCCCAGATCATCGAAGCTGCGGAGAAGGCCTTCTACAAGCGCGGAATCGCGCGAACCACCCTGGCCGACATCGCCGAGCTGGCAGGTGTGACCCGAGGGGCGATCTACTGGCATTTCAACAACAAGGCGGAGCTTGTGCAGGCGCTGCTCGACAGCCTGCACGAAACCCATGACCACCTGGCGCGGGCCAGTGAAAGCGAAGACGAACTGGACCCGCTTGGCTGCATGCGCAAGCTGTTGTTGCAAGTACTCACCGAACTGGTGCTGGACGCCCGTACCCGACGTATCAATGAGATCCTGCATCACAAGTGCGAGTTCACCGACCAAATGTGTGAAATTCGCCAGCAGCGCCAAGGTGCGGTGCTGGATTGCCACGTAGGCATCAAGCTGGCCTTCGCCAACGCCGTGCGCCGTGGCCAGTTGCCTGGTGATCTGGATATCGAGCGCGCGGCCGTTGCCTTGTTCGCCTATATCGATGGGCTGATCGGGCGCTGGCTGCTGCTGCCGGACAGTTTCGATCTGTTGCGCGATGCGGAAAAATGGGTCGACACCGGGCTGGATATGCTGCGCTTGAGCCCGGCGCTGCGCAAATGACACTTTGTTAAGGATTGTGAGGAAGTGTTTCCCGACTGTATTAACGGGGGATTAACCCACGCACCTTCAGCGCCCACGCAACTGCCGATCAGGCAGGGCCAGTGCCGCCAGCAACCCCAGCAGCGCGATGCTCGCACTGCCCAGCAACACATGGCGGAACGTTGCCAGCAGCCGCGTTTGCGTATCAGGGTCCGCCTGCCCGGCCTTGAGGCTGCCTAGCAGCGGGTTACCCAGCAACTCGAAGCCATCATGATGCAGCAGCGTCAGCAGCAGGCTGGACATGCACGCCACGCCCATGGCGCCTCCCAACGAACGGAATAGGTTGGTGGTGCTGGTGGCAACCCCGATATCCCTGCTGTCCACGGCGCTCTGTGTACCCACCAGCGACGTCGGGAACTGCAGGCCACAGGCGATGCCAGTCAGCAGCATGAACAGACCGCCGAGCATGGCCGATTGTGGTGGGGTGATGGCCATTGCGCAGATCGCCACGGGCATCAGCAGTGCGCCGGCCAGAATCTGCGGTTTGAAGCGGCCGGTACGGCTGGTCATGCGACCACCGGTAAACGCGCCAATGGGCAGCCCCATTGCCAATGGCAACAGATGCAACGCGGCGCTATCGGCACCGGCGCCAGTGATGCCCTGATAGCGCAGCGGCATCAACATGGTCAACGAAATCGACTGAAAACTGGCGCAGAAGATCACCGCCCAGCACAGCACCGCCACCCGGTTACCGAACAGGCCCATGGGCAGTAACGGTTCCGGGCAGCGGCGCTCGTGGCCAATGAACAACGCCAGGCCGAATACTGCGCAGGCGAACAAGGCCAGCACCGAGGGCGCGGTCCAGGGTTGGCCCTGGCCGACCAGGGTGATGCCTAGCAGCAGGCTGCCCAGGCCAATAATCAATAGCACGGCGCCTAGATAGTCGACTCGAGCTTGGCGATGCTGCACCGGCATGCCAGCCAGGGCACGATGGATCGCCCAAAGCGCCAATAGGCCCAGCGGCAGATTGATCCAGAACACCCAGCGCCAGGACAGGTATTCGGTCAGCCAGCCGCCGAGCACCGGTCCAGCTACGCTGGCCACGGCGTACATGCTGCTGAAGTAGCCTTGGTAGCGCCCACGCTCACGCGGCGGCACGAAATCACCAATGATCGCCTGGCTCACCGACACCATGCCGCCGGCGCCTATGCCCTGCAGCACGCGCGCCATGACCAGTTGCGGCATGTTCTGGGCCAGGGCGCAGCCTATCGAGGCCAGGGTGAACAGGCTGATACCGGTGAGGATCATGCGCCGACGGCCATAGAGGTCGCCTAGCTTGCCGTAGATGGGCACGGCAATGGTCATCGCCACCATGTAGCCGGAGATGACCCAGGCCAACAAGCCGAAGTCGTCGAATTGGGCTGATATGGCCGGCATCGAGACCGCGACGATGGTCTGGTCCAGGGCGCCGAGGAAAATCGCCAGCATCAAGGCAGTCAGCACGTTGCGCAGAACGGTCGGGGGCAGGGCGGCGGTCACGGGGGCACCTTGTGTTGTGGGGCAGCGCGAATAGCCGGATTGTAACCTGAGTTAGGTAGCTTCCTATGTACTATCTGCATCGCCTATGCAAGATCGGCATTGGCGCATTCATCCAGCGCTGCATGGCCGCGTGATATCGTTGGTATGCCACAGAGGCTGTAAGCCGCGGCCTGCACCAGGTTGGTGCAGCAATTTGCCGCAGTGTTCGCAAGCCGCTGTCTCCACACCTTTTATTCCTCTGCCTGCATGTCGAGCATAACCGCCCAGATGGCGACGGTTGGAACAGGGCAGGTAGACCCGATTCAGGGGTCGGTAGCAACCGTTCAATTTCTACAGATATAAGCGGAGTGATCATGCCCAAGGCTTCCCACCAAGATCTGCGTTTTGCCTTCCGCGAGCTGCTCGCTTCAGGTTCCTGCTACCACACCGCTTCGGTGTTCGACCCGATGTCGGCACGTATCGCTGCCGACCTGGGTTTCGAAGTCGGCATCCTCGGTGGTTCGGTGGCCTCTTTGCAGGTACTGGCCGCACCTGACTTTGCCTTAATCACCTTGAGTGAGTTCGTCGAGCAGGCCACGCGCATTGGCCGAGTGGCACAATTGCCGGTGCTCGCCGATGCCGACCACGGTTATGGCAATGCGCTCAATGTGATGCGCACGGTGGTCGAGCTCGAGCGCGCTGGCGTGGCTGCGCTGACCATTGAAGACACCCTCTTGCCCGCCCAGTTCGGGCGTAAGTCCACCGACCTGATTTCGGTTGAAGAAGGCGTGGGCAAGATTCGCGCGGCACTGGAGGCGCGTGTCGACTCGTCGCTGTCGATCATCGCCCGCACCAACGCAGGCGTGCTCAGCACCGAGGAAATCATTGTCCGCACTCAGAGCTACCAGAAGGCGGGTGCCGATGGCATCTGCATGGTCGGGGTGAAGGATTTCGAGCACCTGGAGCAGATTGCCGAGCACCTTAGCGTGCCGTTGATGCTGGTGACTTACGCCAACCCCAACCTGCGTGACGATGAACGCCTGGCGCGCCTGGGGGTGCGGATCGTGGTAGATGGCCATGCCGCTTACTTCGCAGCGATCAAGGCGACCTACGACTGCCTGCGCCTGCAGCGCGGTCAACAGAACAAGTCCGAAAACCTCAACGCTACCGAGCTTTCGCATACCTATACCCAGCCCGAGGACTACATCCGTTGGGCCAAGGAGTACATGAGCGTCGAGGAGTGATCGGCGTGGTGCCGCTCAGCTAACGCACGGCACTCAAGGTTGCGGTATGGGGCACGCAGTGCTCCTGCTCGCAACGGTGCGCTGCACTGGGCTGGCTGCGTAACAGCTCGGCGCGCCAACAGGCCGAACCGTACAACGCGGCGACAGCGATCAAGGCCATGGTCATGGCGACTCGTTTGGATTTGATGCCCATGTAACGCACCTCCTGTTTGGCGCGACACTGACACCTTCAAGCATAGTCAATACAGATCGCTGTCCCATGGCGGTTCGTCCTTGAACCGGTGCGCCAGGAAATCCAGCATGCTGCGCAACGTGGCAGGCATGTGCTTGCGGGAGGTGTAGACCGCATTCAGGTTCAACGCCTGTGGCTTAGCCTCGGGGATCAGGCGCAGCAATGCGCCGCTGCGCAGGGCATCGGCTGCCTGGTAGGTCGGCAGCATGGCAATGCCAGCGCCGGCCAGAGCCGCCCCCTGCAATGTCATGCTCTCGTTGGCGCTGATATTGCCTTGCACCGGGACGGCGACCTGTTGTCCGTCTACCTCGAAATGCCAAAGGCTGTGGCCGAAATAGGCGTGGGTCAGGCAATTATGCTGGCTCAGTTGCTCGACCCGCAGCGGCGTGCCGTGCTCACGCAGGTAGGCTGGTGCTGCGCAGATGACCGAGCGGCACAGGGTCAAGCGCCTGGCGATCAAGTTCGGATCCAGGTCATTGCTGGTGCGGATCGCCAGGTCAATGCGCTCATCCACCAGGTTGACCGTGCGATCGAGCATCTGCAGCTCGACCTTTACTGCAGGGTAGCGCCGCACGTAGTCAGCGATTGCCGGTGCCAGCTGGGCCTGGCCAAACGATGTACTGACGCTGATGCGCAGTGCGCCCCTGGGCGCATCGTTGGGTTGTTGCACGGCAGCTTGAAGGTCGCCGGCCAGCTCCAGCAACTGACGGCAGCGGGGCAGGGTCTGTTCACCGGCGGCCGTGAGGCTGAGTTTGCGGGTAGTGCGCTGCATCAAGCGTGCGCCTACCCAGTGCTCAAGCTCGGCCAGGTAGCGCGATACCACCGGTCGCGACAGCTGCAGGTGATCCGCTGCGGCGGACTGGCTACCCAAGTCGACGACGGTGACGAAAACGCGCATGGCGTTGAGACGGTCCATGATTTGCTCGATTTCAGAAACAAACTATGTTCGAGCATCGCATTTTTTGTGATGGTTTGGGCAACTAAGCTGGCAGCCATCTTTCCTATCACAGGGCTTATCGATGTCGTTGCTTACACCTTTGCGTGGCCTATTACTGGCATGTGTTGCCTTGGCCGGACCCGCGCTTGGCGCAATGCCTTTGCACCTGGATGTCTACAACCCAGGCGAACAGGCAATTTTTCCGGTCAGCTCGGTGATCGTTAGCGGAACTAAAGACGCCATCCTCATCGATGCCCAATTCGGCAAGGCTCAGGCCGAGCAATTGGTGCAGCGCCTGCGTGCCAGCGGCAAGCGCCTGACCACTATCTATATCAGCCATGGCGACCCGGATTACTACTTCGGCCTGGATACCGTGACCCGTGCCTTCCCCAAGGCCAAGGTGTTGGCCTCGGCAGCAACGCTGGCTCACATCCGCCAGACCATGGATGCCAAGCTTGCGTATTGGGGGCCGCTAATGGGTGCCGATAAACCGGCGCAGCTGGTGTTGCCCCAGGCACTCAAGGGCCAGCGCCTGATGCTCGAAGGCCGGGCGCTGGAGGTCGTGGGGCTGGACGGGCCGCAGCCTGAGCGCAGCTTTGTCTGGATCCCCTCGATCAAGGCAGTGGTTGGCGGTGTCGTGGTTTCGCAGAACATCCATGTGTGGATGGCTGACACCCAGACAGCCAAGTCCCATGCTGATTGGCTTGGTACGCTGGCCAGGATCCAGGCCTTGGCACCTCGTACGGTTGTGCCGGGGCACTACCTGGGCCAGAGCAACCACTCCCTCGACGCAGTGCGTTTTACGGCCGATTACATTCGTGCCTTCGATGCCGAAACCAGCGAAGCGACAAACAGTGGCGCACTCATCCAAGCGATGAAGCAACGCTACCCCAAGCTTGCCGATGAAAGTTCGCTGGAACTCAGCGCCAAGGTCGCCAAAGGTGAGATGAAGTGGTGATTGCGCGCCGCTCAGGCGCGTGCCGATGGGCAGGGGCGCAGTGACCCAGGCCAGCCAAGGTTGTTAATCCGCCTGCCGCTCATGGGCTGGCCTGCTGCTCTAGCCAGTCCATGAGTTCTACCAGCCCCGGCGGCAGGCTCTTGGCCTGGCTCGCCAGGTAATACCCTTTGCCGGTACGCACCTTGAGCGGGAACGGCATGCACAGCCTGCCGCTACGCAAGTCATCGCCGATCAGCGCCCAGTCGCCGATCGCCACACCTGTGCCTTGCGAGGCCATGGCCATCGCCATGTCCAGCGTTTCAAAATGCTGCTTGCGCCCCGGGTTGTGCAGGTCCACCCCCGCAGCGTGAAGCCATAGCCGCCAGTCATGTTCATCTCGGGAGGGGTGCAGCAACATGTGCTGCGCCAAGTCCCGGACCTCTCGCAGCGCAACTGGCCCCTCCAGCAGCGAAGGCGCGCAGACAGGCGTCAGTTGTTCGTCGAACAGCTTGCGCACTCGCAGCCCATGGTTGGGTGCATCGCCATAGACCACAGCCGCATCGAAACCTTCACGGCGAAAGTCCACCCCATGCTGCACTGTGGTGGTCAGCTCCACTGGCACATCAGGCCTCAGCGCCTGCCACTCCATCAGCCGTGGCAGCAGCCAGCGCATCACGCAGGTTGGGGCCTTGAGCTGCAAGGTGGCATTGCGCCCGCCAACCTCGCGCACGCCCTGTTCGATCAGGCCAAAGACCTGTTGTACCCGAGGCAACCAATCCTGGCCCTCGCGGGTCAGGCTCAGGCCGCGGGCCTGGCGCTGAAACAAGGCATAACCCAGATGCTCTTCGAGCCCGGCAATCTGACGGCTGACGGCGCCCTGGGTGATGTGAAGCTGCTGTGCAGCGCGGGTGAAATTGCAATGCTGCGCCGTGACCAGAAAGGTGTAAAGCGCTGGCAGGGGAGGTAGGCGTTTCATCGCGCTGAGCCATGTGTTCAGGACATGGCTAGTATGTGTTTTTTTGCCTTGTGGCGGTAGCCATGGGTTAGGTCCAATGGCGCATATTCCAACACTATTCTGGGTGACCCCATGGCAACCTGCGGCGAAGTACTGGTCAAATTCCTTGAAGGCTATGGCGTGGACCATGTCTTTGGCATTCCTGGTGTACATACCGTGGAGCTGTACCGTGGTTTGGCAGGTTCGTCGATCCGCCACATCACCCCGCGCCACGAGCAAGGCGCTGGGTTCATGGCTGACGGCTATGCCCGAACCCGCGGCAAGCCTGGCGTGTGCTTCATCATCACCGGCCCTGGCATGACCAACATCACCACTGCCATGGGCCAGGCCTATGCCGACTCCATTCCGATGCTGGTGATCTCCAGTGTGCAATCGCGTGACCAATTGGGCGGTGGCCGCGGCAAACTGCACGAGCTGCCCAATCAGGCAGCGTTGGTGTCGGGCGTTGCGGCGTTTTCCCAGACGCTGATGAGCGCCGCTGACCTGCCTCAGGTGCTGGCGCGTGCCTTTGCTGTGTTCGACAGTGCACGCCCGCGCCCGGTGCATATCGAGATCCCCCTGGATGTGCTGGTCGAGCCGGCGGACCATTTGCTGCCCGCCCGTGCGGTACGCAGCGCCCGCGCAGGCGCAGCCCCTGGCCCTGTGGCGGCCATGGCCCAGCGCCTGGCCAACGCCCGCCGGCCACTCATCCTGGCCGGTGGCGGTGCGCTGGCGGCGGGCGCGCCGTTGGCGCAGTTGGCGGAGCACCTGCAGGCGCCTGTCGCCCTGACCATCAATGCCAAAGGGTTGCTGCCGGCCAGCCATCCACTGCAGATTGGTTCGACCCAGTCACTGGTTGCTACCCGTGAGCTGGTGGAGGAGGCCGATGTGGTATTGGCGATCGGCACCGAACTTGCCGAGACCGACTACGACGTGACCTTCAAGGGCGGCTTCAAGATTCCAGGCAGCCTGCTGCGAATCGACATCGACCCCGACCAGACCGTGCGCAACTACCTACCGGAACTGGCCCTGGTCGCCGATGCCCAGTTGGCTGCCCAGGCGTTGTTAGAGGCCCTGCGGTTGCTGCCAGCGCCACCCTGTGATGAAGGTTGGGGCGCTGCCCGTGCCCTGCGGTTGCGCAAGGCCATGGCGGCCGGCTGGGATCAGCCCACCTTGAGCCAGACCCGCTTGCTGACGAGCATTTTGCAGCGCCTGCCAAACGCGATCCTGGTAGGGGATTCGACCCAGCCGGTGTACACCGGCAACCTGACCCTGGACATGCAGGCACCACGCCGTTGGTTCAATGCATCTACCGGTTACGGCACGTTGGGCTATGCGTTGCCTGCTGCAATGGGCGCTTGGCTCGGCAGTGCCGAACAGCCCAACGAGCGTGCGCCTGCGGTCTGCCTGATCGGCGACGGCGGCATGCAGTTCACCTTGCCGGAACTGGCCAGCGCCGTAGAGGCCAAGGTGCCGCTGATCGTATTGCTGTGGAATAACCAAGGTTACGAGGAGATCAAGAAGTACATGGTCAACCGCTCGATCGAACCGGTGGGCGTGGATATCCACACCCCCGACTTCATCGGGGTGGCACGTGCATTGGGCGCCGACGCCGAGCAGGTTGACGATGTCATGCACCTGCAGGCTGCACTGGGCAGGGCAGTGCAGCGCCAAGGCCCGACGCTGATCCAGGTCGATCAGAACGCCTGGCACGCCGCAGTCACGGGCTGAACTCAGCTGGCGCTGGCGCGCAGCCTGGCGACGTCGCGGATCGGTGGAGCGCCGTAGAGTCGGCTGTATTCGCGGCTGAACTGCGACGGGCTTTCATAGCCTACCCGATACGCGGCAACCGCCGCTTCCAGGCCGTCGTTGAGCATCAGCCGCCGCGCCTCCTGCAACCGCAGTTGCTTCTGGTACTGCAACGGGCTCATGGAGGTGACGGCCTTGAAGCGGTGATGCAAGGTCGAGATGCTCAGATGCACCTCGCGCGCCAGTTGCTCGATGCGTAGCGGCTGCTGGTAGTTCTGGTTAAGCCAGGTGATGGCCTGGCAGACCCGATGGGTCTGGCTATTGGCCAAAGCAATTTCGTACAGGCGATAGCCCTGCGGCCCGCGCAGCAGGCGGTAGAGGATCTCGCGCCTAATCAGCGGCGCCAGCATGTCGATATCCCGCGGAGTGTCGAGCAGGCGCACCAGGCGCAGCAGCGCGTCGAGCAATTGCGGGTCGGTTCGCTCGACATACAGGCCACGGCCGGAGGGCAGATTGGGCACCAGCATCGGCCCGCTTTCAGCGATCAGCTGGCTGATTTCGGCAGGGTCCAAGTCCATACGAATGCCAAGGCTCGGGTTTTCCGGGCTGGCGTCGAGCTTCACGCCGCTCAATGGCAGGGTTACCGATACCACCATGTAATGCAGCGGGTCGTAGGCATACTGTTCATCGCCCAGGAACAAGCTTTTGCTGCCCTGGGCCAGAATGCACAAGGCCGGTTGGGCCAGGGTCGGCACCGAGCGCACGTTTTCGGTATAGCGCACCAGGTACAGGTCGTCGATGGCTGAGGCGGGGCCATGGGGAGCCGTGGCGTGCTTGCTTATCAGCTGGGCCAACTCCTGGCGCTGCACTTCCAGGGTTGGATCGATGGACGGGGCGGTGGTCATGATGGCTTTCCTCTGCTGACCGACGCAGCATAGGTTTGGGCAATGGCCGACGCTAGTCGAATGCTGCACGTCGATTGCCTGATCCTGCCGCGCAGCAGGATCAGGCAATCGCTGAGCAGTAATGGCCTAACGCGTCGCGCGTGCCAGCACCTAACCTTGGCAGCCTGGCTTTTCCGTCCGCCTGCTTCAAGGAGATCGTGCTATGACCCAGCGCCAACCGGTCACTCACCTGGCTTTCATTCGTGCCTGCAGCGGCCGTTCCGCCGAACTTGGCGCACGCCTGCGCGACCTGCTGGAACCGTCCTTGCAGACCCCGGGCTGCCTTAGCTTTACGGTGCAGCGTTCCCAGGCCGACGCCGACCTGTGGCTGCTTAGCGGTAGCTGGCAGGACCAACAGGCAATGACGGGCTACTTTGCCTCGCCCACCTTGAATGTGTTCGGTGAACTGGTTCAAGCGCAGGTAGTCAGCAGCCTGGACTTGCATACCTTCGATTGAAAGGCGGTTAGAATGCTGCCCCTCAATCAACAGGCGCAGGGCAACATGGCACGCAGAGAATTCCCCCATTTCGAAGCAGTTTCGGCGATGGTTCCGGTTGAGGGCGGCGGCTATAACGCTGCTATCGCGGTCAAGGCCCTGGGTATGGGCGGCGCTGCGCGCTTTCACAAGGTACTAGGCGATGAAGTCTTCAAAAGCGCTATGGCGGCTGACGAAGCCGCCTGCGCCGAGCTTGCACGCCTGCAGGGCGTGAGCGAGGAAGGCGAACTGATCTGGTGATCAGGCCTGTGGGCGAGCCATCTTGAACAGGTTGCCCAGCTCGAAATAATCCGCTGGGCCACCGCCACGCAGGATCGGTTCGGCCGCGGCGGTGTCGTAGATACCGTCCTTGAGCAAGTGCTCGGCAATGTGTACCGCCACCACCTCACCCAGGATCAACCAGCTCGGCACCAGTTGCTGGTCGGCGCGTGTGAGCTGGACGATCTGGGTCACCTTGCACTCGAAAGCCACCGGCGTTTCGCCCACGCGCGGCACTTTGACGATACTCGACGGCACTGCCGTCAGGCCGCTCAGTTCGAACTCGTTGACGTCGGCAGGCACAGCCGCGCAGCTTTGATTCATTTGCTCGGCCAATGGGCGGGTCGCCAGGTTCCAGACGAATTCGCCAGTCTGCTCGATGTTGTTCAGGCTGTCTTTGCGCCCGACGCTGCAGAAACCGATGATCGGGGGGATGTAGTTGAAGGCGTTGAAGAAGCTGTAGGGCGCAAGGTTCAACTGGCCATCTTGGCTCTGCGAAGAGATCCAGCCGATAGGGCGCGGACCAACGATGGCATTGAAGGGGTCGTGAGGCAGGCCGTGGCCTTTGGCGGGTTCGTAGTAGTACATCTTGCCGACATCCTGGGGAAGGGTGGCCTAGTGTGCCAAGCATTTGCTCCCCTGAAAATGATCAAGCCCGGCCGAAGCCGGGCTGGTAGCACGCAGCAGCACTCAGCTGATGCGGTGGCCATTGGTGCGGTCGAAGCCATCTTCGGCAAAGCGCTGCGCATTGGTGTGATCGAAACCGTCTTCGGCAAAGCGTTGTGCGTTGGTGTGATCGAAACCATCTTCGGCGAAGCGTTGTGCGTTGGTGTGATCGAAACCATCTTCGGCGAAACGTTGTGCGTTGGTGTGATCGAAACCGTCTTCGGCGAAGCGTTGTGCGTTGGTGTGATCGAAACCGTCTTCGGCGAAGCGTTGCGCGTTGGTGTGATCGAAACCATCTTCGGCGAAGCGTTGTGCGCCAGTGTGGTCGAAACCGTCTTCGGCGTAGCTGGCAGATTGAGTCACTGCTGCAAAGGTGTGTGCACTGGTACGGTCGAACCCATCTTCAGCGAATGCGCCAGCAGCGACAACCGAGAGGGCCAGCGTCAGGATCAGTTTGCTTTTCATGGTGGTGCTCCTTGGATGTGGGGGAAGTTTGTTTCTATGGATTCAATGCTACGCCTATTAATCCGATAAAAAAGCGCAAAAGTTGGCGTTTAAAAATCGAATTATTTGATGTTTTGGTTGGCACCTAGCGTTCATCTGCTTTTGCACGTGCATATGCGTGAGAGACGTCAAGGGCTAGAGCGGCGAGATGCTTCACCTGCATTTGCAGGATGAGATTCTGGGATTAATCGTGAGTTAAGAACGCGAGATATACATCACTGCTTTGGTCGGCGACCCTGATCGGCATTTGCTGAAAATTGCCATCGCCTGGCGCTTGGGTGAACCCTTGACGTCACAAGGATCCAGCAGTGCATCAATGAAGCTTTACCTGGCTGGGAATTCTGACTTGCATCGTGTTGGGCACCGGATAGGGGGGCAACGCTGCAGACCACTCGCCAACGTCAGCCGCGACAGGCATTGAGAACGTTGCTATCAGTCGCAGCTCAAGCAGCGCCGACGCGTCGTTCGATAGCATAGCCGCACGAATCTGCAGCCCAGCTTTTGGCAACCATAAAAAAAGGGCGTCCGTTTCACGGAGCGCCCCTTCTTCAATCGCACGACCCGGTCAGTCGGTGGTAATCCGCGAATGCTGCTTGGTGTCTTTCATGGTGGCGTACACCAACAGCGAGCAAGCGATGCACGCTGTGACGTACCAATAGAAGCCGCTCTCCATGCCTACGCTCTTGAACCACAGGGCCACGTACTCAGCGGTACCGCCGAAGATCGAGACGGTCAGCGCATACGGCAGGCCAACGCCCAGGGCGCGGATTTCAGTCGGGAACAGCTCGGCTTTGACCACTGCGTTGATCGAGGTGTAGCCACTGACGATGATCAGCGCCGCCATGATCAGGAAGAACGCGCCCCACCAGGTCTGGATGGTGTGCAGGGTGCTGAGAATCGGCACGGTGAACAGGGTGCCAAGTACGCCGAAGGCGATCAGGATCGGGCGTCGGCCGATCTTGTCGGAAAGGCCGCCGATCACCGGCTGCAGGCACATGAACAGGAACAGCGTGGCTGCCGAGATGGTGGTCGAGTCACTGATGCTCATACCCACGGTATTGACCAGGTACTTCTGCATGTAGGTGGTGTAGGTGTAGAAGGCCAGTGTGCCGCCCATGGTCAGGCCGACCACGGTCAGCAGTTCCTTGGGGTGGCGCATGAGGGTGCGCATCAGGCTTTCTTTGGCCTTTTCCTTCTTGGTGAAGGAGGCGGTTTCTTCCATGCCGCGACGCAGGTACAGGGCGACCACCGCGCACAGCGCACCGATCACGAAAGGTACACGCCAGCCCCAGGCATACAATTGCTCAGTGGTCAGGGTCTGCTGCAGGATGATCAGTACCGCCAGAGCAATGAGCTGGCCGGAAATCAGCGTTACGTACTGGAAGCTGGAGAAGAAGCCACGGCGGTCCTTGCTGGCCATCTCGCTCAGGTAGGTGGCAGAGGTACCGTACTCGCCGCCGACCGAAAGGCCCTGCATCAGGCGTGCGATAACCAGCAGGATCGGCGCGGCGACGCCGATGGTTTCATAGCCTGGGGTCAGGGCGATCACCAGGGAGCCGGCGCACATCAGCAGCACCGAAGCCATCAGCGCAGCCTTGCGGCCCTTGCGGTCTGCATACAGGCCCATCAACCAGCCACCGATTGGGCGCATCAGAAAGCCCACGGCGAAGATCGCGGCAGTATTGAGCAGTTGAGCGGTGGAGTCGCCAGCCGGGAAGAAGGCCTTGGCGAAGTACAGCGAGAATGCAGCGTAAACGTACCAGTCGTACCATTCGACCATGTTGCCGATGGACCCACTGAAGATCGATTTAAGGCGGCTGGCGGTGGTTTTTTCAGCAGCGGGCGCGACGGCCGCCCCGGCTGGCAGGGAGGTGGCGTTATCCATCTGGGATACCTTCTCGTTGTTTTTGTGGAGCGCGCCGAAGCGCAGCTTGCCAAGACAATTGCAGAAGCTGTGCCAAACGGGTGCATGGCGATCCAAATGGGGGCGCGGAGCCGGTGCAGGCTGGGTTTTAGGTGAGAAGTGCCGTGGGCCTTGGAGGGGCAAGCCTGTTTGAGTGAGCGGATTTCCGCTTATCGCCCTGCGCACATGAGCGAAAAACCGCTCATTGCACGAAGTCCTCACGAACAATCCCGTGACGCTGCATCTTTTCGTTCAGGGTGCGGCGCGGCAGTTGCAGCGTCTGCATCACTGCTTTGATTTCCCCTGCGTGCTGGCGCAAGGCTGCACGCAGGCACTGAGCTTCGAAAGCTTCCATCTGCTCCACCAGCGATGGGCCGGCAGGGGCGACTTCGATATTCGGCGAGCCCAGGCCCAGCGCGTGGCGCTCCGCTGCGTTGGCCAATTCCCGTACATTGCCTGGCCAGTCGTGGCACAGCAGCTGCGAGAGTTGTGGACCGCTCAAAGGCGGCGCCGCGCGTCCTAACCTGGCAGCGGCCGACTGTGCAAAATGCTCGAACAGCAAGGGTATGTCTTCACGCCGGTCGCGCAGCGGTGCCAAGCGCAACTCCGCCACATTCAGGCGATAGGCCAGGTCCTCGCGAAACCGCCCGGCCCGCGCCTCTTCGAGCAAGTCAGGTTTGGTGGCGGCGATGATGCGCAAGTCGACGCTGATGCTCTGGTTGGCCCCTAGCCGCTCCAGTTTCTGCTCCTGGATCACCCGCAGCAGCTTTGCCTGCTGGGCCAACGGCATGCTTTCGATTTCGTCGAGAAACACCGTGCCGCCGTTGGCGTACTCCAGTTTGCCGATGCGTTTGCCCTGCGCACCGGTGAATGCACCGCTTTCATGGCCGAACAATTCGGCTTCGAACAGTGATTCGGGGATGGCTGCGCAGTTGAGCGCCACGAATGGTTTGTCGGCGCGCGGCCCGAAGTCGTGCAGGCAACGCGCTACCCGCTCCTTGCCGCTGCCGGTTTCACCGCGCAGCAGCACGTTGACTGGCAAGCTGGCCAGGTCCAAGACCTGCCTGCGTAGCTGCTGCAAACCTTGAGACATACCCAGCAAGGTGGTTTCCAGCCGCGACTTGAGGTCGGCCTGTTCATGCAGGCGGCGGTTCTCCAGCACCAACTGACGCTTTTCCAGTGCCCGTCGCAGGCTCCCGAGCAAGTGCTGTGGGGTGAAGGGCTTTTCCAGGAAGTCATACGCACCACTGCGCATCGCCTCCACCGCCATCGGCACATCGCCGTGGCCGGTCAGCAGAATCACCGGCAGGTCCGGGTCATCCAGTTGCAGGCGCTCGAGCAGCTGCAGGCCACCCATGCCCGGCATGCGTACGTCGCTGATGACCACGCCGGCAAAGTGCGCAGGCAGTTGCGCCAGGCAGTCCTCGGCGCAAGCGAACAACTGCACGCTGAAGCCAGACAGGCTCAGCCACTGTTCGACCGCGGTGCGGATGCTGGCTTCATCATCCACGACGATCACCGAGTTCAACATACAGTCTCCAGGTCACGGGGCAGGGTCAGGCTCAGCCGGGCGCCGCCGGGCATGTTCTCTGCGTACAGCAGGCCTCCGGCCTCGACGATGATGCCATAGGAAATCGCCAGGCCCAGGCCCAAGCCTTCGCCCACCGGTTTGGTGGTGAAGAACGGATCGAAGACCTTCGCCAGGTCCGCTTGGGCAATACCACCGCCTGAATCCAACACGCTCAGGCGCCATTGATCGTGCAGTGGTTCGATGCGCACCTCAAGGCGTTTGTAGCGCTTGTCAGCCATGGCGTCGAGGGCGTTGTGCAGCAGGTTGATCAGCACCTGCTCAAGGCGGATCGCATCGCCGCGGACCCAGGCCGGACGTGCCAGGTACAGCGCTACGTCCACTTGCTCACTGCGCATGCGCGTGTCCAGCAGGTGCAGGGCCTGATCGACCACGGTTGCCAGGTCGAGGCGTTCGCGCAGGCCAACCGGGCTATTGCGGGCAAAGGTCTTCAGGTGGCCGGTCAATGCGGCCATGCGCGTGAGCATCTGCTCCAACGGCTCCAGGGCTTTGCGTGCATCGTCGTAGCGGCCATGGTCGAGCAGCAGGCGCAGGGTTTCCAGCTG
Source organism: Pseudomonas sp. 51_B (assembly GCF_017491595.1). Lineage (NCBI taxonomy): Bacteria > Pseudomonadati > Pseudomonadota > Gammaproteobacteria > Pseudomonadales > Pseudomonadaceae > Pseudomonas > Pseudomonas sp. 51_B. The sequence continues at coordinate 155,622 of NZ_JAFGYW010000007.1, read as the reverse complement.
CATGCGTTGCGTGGTCAGCGGTTGGTTGATCTCGTGGGCCATGGCCGCCGACATCTGCCCCAGTGCCGCCAGTTTGGCCGACTGCACCAGGCCTTCCTGGGCAGTACGCAGTTCGCGGGTGCGTTCTTCGACCTGCCGCTTGAGCGCCTCGCGGCTGCGCTGGCGCAGCCGGGCCAGGCGTAAACGCTGGCTGACGAACAGCGCGGCGAACACCAGGCTGAGCCACACGGCGGCGGCGCTCAGTGCGGCATTGCGGCCGGCAGCCTCGACCTGAGGTTTGCGCAGCAAGTGCAAGGTCCAGCCCTCACCGTCCAGCGGCAAGCTTTCCCAGAGGTATTCGACGCTACCTCCTGGGCCTTGCACGCGGCTCAAGTGGCTGTTGCTGGCGAACCGGGTCAGCTCTTGATGCGCAAGTGGCACCAGCGGCTGCTTGTCGTACTGACGGGTCTGGGCAAGCTCGGCACGATCGGCTCCGCTGAGCGGCTTGAGCTCTCGATAGCGCCAGCCATCCTGATTGGCGATGAAGGTGATGCCACGGGCGTCACTGACCAGCAGAATATTGCTACCTTGGCGCCATTCGCGTTCCAGTTCCGGGAACTCCAGCTTGACCACCATGGCGCCGAGAAAGCGCCCCTGCTCGTCGCTGACTGCGCTGGCCAGGAAGTAGCCAGGCACACCGCTGGTCACCCCCACTGCATAGAAGCGGCCGCTACCATGGCTGCGGGTCTGTTTGAAATAGGGCCGAAAGCCGTAGTTGGAGCCGACGTAGCTGGTGGGCATGCGCCAATTACTGGCGGCCACCGCCAGGCCGGTGCGGTCGAGCAGCTCCAGGGTCGAAGAGTTGGCTGCGCCGTTGATGCGCTCGAGTTTCAGGTTGAGCGCGTGCTGCATCTGCTCGCTGACCGGGCCGCGCAGGGCGTCGATCAGCTGCGGGTCCAGCGCCAGCACGGCGGGCAGAGCGCGGTAACGGTCGATCAGGGTGTGCAGGGCATTGGCGTACAGCACCAGCTGCTGGCTGGCGCGGCGGGCGTCATCTTCCATGGCCTGGCGCTTGGCCTGGTGCATCGCCCAGCCGCCACTCAGGGCCGTACCTAGCACGATCAGCAGGGTAATCAGCCCCAGACGCAGGGCGCGAAAGGAAAAGGGCATGGGCGGGTCCAGGTAATGGTGATATCAGGCCCGGCCTCTACACGGCGGTTCATCGCATGGATGAACCGCCGTGTAGAGGCCGGAGCCGACGACGAACCTGTTACAGCAGCTCGAAGCTCTTCTGCTGCACGGCCTCTGAATCCAGCCCGATCTGGACATTGAACTCGCCAGGCTCGGCGACCCGCTGCAACTGGCCATTGTAGAACTTCAGATCATCTTCGCTGATGGGGAAGGTCAGGGTTCGCGACTCACCAGCCTTGAGCATCAGTTTCTGGAAGTTCTTCAGTTGCTTGACCGGGCGGCTCATTGATGCCGAGACATCCTGCAGGTACAGCTGCACGACGGTCTCGCCATCACGCTGGCCGGTATTTTTCACGGTGATCTTGGCTTGCAGCGTATCGCCTCGCTTGAGCTGGTTGCCAGACAGGGACAGGCCCGACAGCTCGAAACTGCTGTAGCTCAAGCCGTAGCCGAATGGGTACAGCGGGCCGTTGGGCTCTTCGAAGTACTGCGATGTGAAGTTGCCTGGCTTGCCGGGAGTGAATGGCCGACCGATGCGCATGTGGTTGTAGTACATCGGAATTTGCCCTACCGAACGAGGGAAGGTGATGGCCAGCTTGCCCGATGGGTTGTAATCGCCAAACAGCACGTCGGCAATGGCGTTGCCACCTTCGGTGCCGGAGTACCAGGTTTCCAGGATGGCATCGGCCTGGTCACGCTCCCAGCCAATCGACAGGGGGCGGCCATTCATCAGCACCAATACCAGCGGCTTGCCTGTGGCCTTCAGAGCCTTTATTAGCTCGCGCTGGCTAGCCGGAATTTCCAGGCTCGTACGGCTTGACGACTCATGGGACATCCCACGCGACTCGCCAACCACAGCCACTACTACATCGGACTGCTGGGCAGCCTTGATCGCTTCGTCGATCATGACGCCCGCAGGCCGTGGGTCATCGACGATCTCCGGGGCATCGGCGTTGAGGAAATTCAGGTAGTCGACGATTGCCTTGTCACCAATGATGTTGGCGCCTTTTGCGTATACCAGCTTGGCCTTGCCCTCCAGAGCACGCCGCAAGCCCTCGCGCACGGTGACAGAGTGCATCGGCTTGCCATCGGCGTACCAACTGCCGAGCATGTCATTCGGGGCATCTGCCAATGGGCCGACCAGAGCGACTGTACCGGCTTTTTTAAGCGGCAGAGTCTGGTTGCGGTTCTCCAGCAATACCAGGCTGCGCCGGGCCACGTCACGGGCAGCTGCGCGGTGCAGGCGGTCTTCGGTGTAATAGTCCTTGAGGTCGTTTTCGGCTTTGGCAATGCGCAGGTAAGGGTCTTTGAACAGGCCCATGTCATATTTGGCGCCGAGCACTTCGCGCACGGCCTGGTTCAGTTCGTGTTCTGTCACTTCGCCAGACTTCAGCAGCCCGGGCAGTTCTTTGCCATAAAGGGTGTCGTTCATGCTCATGTCGATGCCGGCCTTGATCGCCAGCTTGGCGGCTTCGCGGCCATCTCGCGCCACACCGTGGCGGATCAGCTCCTGGATGGCGCCGTGGTCACTGATGGTCACACCTTTGAAGCCCCACTGCTTGCGCAGCAGATCGTTCATCAGCCAAGTGTTGGAAGTGGCCGGGACACCGTTGATCGAGTTGAGCGCCACCATCACCCCGCCAGCGCCCGCGTCGAGCGCGGCGCGGTAGGGTGGCAGGTAGTCGTTGTACATCTTGGGCAGGCTCATATCGACGGTGTTGTAGTCACGTCCGCCTTCCACAGCGCCGTACAAGGCGAAATGCTTGACGATGGCCATGATGCTGTCAGGGTTGGCCGGGCTGCTGCCCTGGAACGAGCGCACCATGACCTGGCCAATCTTCGAGGTCAGGTAAGTGTCTTCGCCGAAGCCTTCGCTGGTGCGCCCCCAGCGCGGGTCGCGGGCGATGTCGACCATGGGTGCGAAGGTCATGTCCAGCGCATCGGCCGAAGCTTCGATGGCCGAAGTGCGGCCGACCTTGGCGATCGCGTCCATATCCCAGCTAGCCGCCAGGCCCAGGCTGATCGGGAAGATCGTGCGTTCGCCGTGGATGGTGTCGTAGGCGAAGAACATCGGAATCTTCAGGCGGCTGCGCATGGCAGCGTCCTGCATCGGCCGGTTCTCGGGGGCGGTACGCGAGTTGAAGGTGCCACCGATGCGCCCGGCCGCGATTTCTTCGCGGATCTTGTCGCGGGGCATTTCCGGGCCGATGCTGATCAGGCGCAACTGGCCGATCTTTTCGGCCTCGGTCATCTGGCTGATCAGATGGTCGATGAACGCCTGCTTGTCCTGCAGGGGAGGGGCGGTTGGAGCGGCAAGCGCCGCCTGGCTGGCAAGGGCCATGGCCAGGCCCAGCAAAGACAGTTTCATCATCGATTCCATAATCGAGGCCTTGGCCGTATCCGGAGCGGTACGCGCGTGGCCGAAGTTTTCAGGCGGCTATTGTTGTACGATTCGCCGGTAATTCATCCAGCGGCGGATTATGCCTGAAAGTATCGGTCGCGGATGAACACCCCAATGCCGGGATAAAAACTATAAAAACGCTGACGAGACCCAAGGCATGACCCTGCTCAACGAATACCAACGCCGCCAGGTGGCCGAGGCGATCGCCCTGGCAGAGCGGCGCACCGATGCGCAACTGGTGACCGTGCTGGCGCGCCGTGCCGATGACTACGCCTATCTGCCGTTGTTCTGGGCCGCTGTGCTGGCCCTTGCCACCCCGGCGCTGTTGAATTGGCTGGTGGGCTGGCCAGGCTTGCGTGGGTTGCTGGTGGCCAACGTACTGCTGTTCATCGGCTTGTGCGTGCTATTGCGCCAGCCACGGGTGGCTGCATGGCTGACTCCGACAGCCTTGCTGCGCTGGCGCGCCGCGCGCCTGGCGCACCAGCAGTTTCGGGAGCAGAACCTTGAGGGTACGGCCGGCGCCACGGGGGTGCTGATCTTTGTCGCCGAGCAGGAGCAGCATGTAGAAATCCTCGTCGATCAAGGGGCAGCCCCTTACCTGGATGCCAAGGTCCGCGCAGTGTTGGTGGCGCGCCTGACTGAACAGGTGCGTCAAGGCCATACCTTGCAGGGTTTTGTCGAATGCATCGAGGCTTGTGGCGAACTGCTGGGCAAACACCTGCCGCGCACCCACCCTCGTAATGAACTACCCAACCACCTGGTGATTCTCGACTGAACTGGCGGCTAGAGGGGTGTAGAATGCGCGGCATCGCGCAATGCGCCCCTTTTTGTAACCTGAGGCACCTGTTTTCCATGTCTGCCAGTAATTGCGCGCCCGCGGCGCCCGATGCACGCGCCCAGTTTCTAGACCAGCTCGATGCTGCCCTGCGCACCAACTCATTGGTCAAGTTGGTGCTGGCGCGCCATGTCGGGGCCGACCCGACCTTGCAGCGCATCATTGCCAAGCCGCTGCAGGTCAAGGGGCAAGAGCAGCTGTCGCTGGTGTATCGACACCAGACGCGTGACATCACTCGCAACCTGCCAATCGATCAGGCTCAGGCGCTGATAGCGCAGCTGTTGCCAGAGAGCTTTCGCAATGCCCACTTGTTCGACGCTCACGGCGAAGTGCAGCTGACCTTCAGTAAAAAAGGCAAACCTATGCTCCAGCGCCACGCGGCGCAGGCTCCGCGAGAGGTGGTAGCCAAGGCTGAGCATGACCGCCAGAAGAAACGCTATCTAGAGCTCTCGCGGCCTTTCCTGCGCGACCTGGGGGTGACCGATGCTCAGGGCGCGCTGATTCCGTCGATGTCGCGCAAGTGGAAGCAGATCAACAAATTCATCGAAGTGTTCGATCACGCCCTGGCCAATGCACCGGTGCTGGCGGCGCAGCCGCTGCGCGTCGCCGATTTCGGCTCTGGCAAGGGCTACCTGACCTTCGCCATGCATGACTTCCTGCGTAATACCCAGGGCCGCGATGCGCAGGTAACCGGTGTGGAGTTGCGCCAGGACATGGTCGAGCTGTGTAACGCCGCCGCTCAGCGCCTGGAGCATTCGGGCCTGGAGTTCCAGTGCGGTGACGTTCGCAGCGTTGTGCCCGAGGCAATCGACGTGATGATTGCCCTGCATGCTTGCGACATCGCCACCGACTATGCCATTCACACAGGCATACGCTGCAACGCTGCGATCATCATGTGCTCACCGTGCTGCCACAAGCAAATCCGCCCGCAGCTGCACAGCCCGGGGCTACTGCAACCGATGTTGCAATACGGGCTGCATCTGGGGCAGCAGGCCGAAATGCTCACCGACAGCCTGCGCGCGTTGTATCTGGAGGCGTGTGGTTATGAAACCAAGGTGTTCGAGTTTATCTCCCTTGAGCACACCAACAAGAACAAGATGATTCTTGCGGTGAAACGTCCGCAAGTGGGTGATAACACGGCATTGTTGGAAAAGATCGGGCAGCTCAAAGCGTTTTATGGGGTGCAGGAGCATTGCCTGGAGACGTTGTTGCAGGCCGATAAGCTTCTGTGATTGCCACAACCACATCTTAGCCAGTCGCAATCAACGTTCAGCGAACCGCTGACGGCCCTTCGATCGCCAACCCTTCCATACCCAATGGATGCGTAGTCGCATCGAAGAAGTACAGCCGCGTCCCCGGCATGTTCCCGAACCGGTCGACGAAATGCTGCTTCTGGTTGAGCACAGACGCTTCGCTCAGCGGCCGGACAGCGATCGACAAGTGACTGGGCTGCGCCTGAACGATGGCTTCGAGCAAATGCTTGTCGCTGCCGTCCAGATGCTGCCCGAACAGGCACAGGCCCTGTTTCTCCTGAGCCAGTTGCCCCAACCCCCAGGCCAGATAATCGGAGTGGCGGATGGCGCGCATCTTCTCGTCGCTGCGCTCTTCGTTGACGAACAGCGGCACTTCACCGGGAATGTTCACGGCGAAGCCTTCGAGTAATTCTGCACTGTCGGCGCTGCGCTGGCGGGTGCTGCCATCGGGCAGCTTTAGCAGGTGCAGGCCGCCATGCAGGTGCAAGACTCGAATGCCCTCGCTGCTGGTGCGGCGCACGTCGAAAAAACCTTCCTCGTCGAACAACGCGGCAAAGCCCTGCGGGTCATGTTGTATCGCCCAAGGCAGAATCAGGTCGTAGTTGCTTGTGTAGACGCTGCGATACTCGCGCAGGGCCTGGTTGATCGATGTCAGGGTGGCGGCGGGTACCAAGGCCCAAGGCAGATGCACGGTGCGGATCGCGTGGATCAACCCTTCCTTGATCGAGTAGTAGCGGTTCAACGGCGCAGTGGAGTTGATGGCCAGGGCTGCGTTGGCGCGTACGGTGTGATTGAGAGTGCTCAACACCGGCTCGAACAGTTCGGTGCCCAGCGACTTGAACAGCGCCTGATCGCTAATCGCTAGGCCCTTCTTGCGCCCAGCGCGCTGGGCTTGTTCGTATAGTGAAAAGTAGCCGAACGGCTTCCACAGCGCACGACTGGCACCGTTGCCCAGCAGCAATGCAGTGCAGGGGTGGCGCTGGTTGAGATCAGGCCAAGCGGCGAGGTGGGCGTCGAGAGTTGGCATGGGCAATCCATTCGGTGAGGCGGGAAACGGCCAGGACTTTAGCACGACATATGGGCGCTGAGCGCGGGCGCCGTCGGGGGTTGGCGTAACAACGAAAAAAGGAGCTCGAGGCTCCTTTTGACAGCGATGACGTTGTTGGAACGCCATGCGAGGATAGCAATGTTTGGAGCGGGTAGAGGGAATCGAACCCTCAACTAAAGCTTGGGAAGCTTTCGTTTTGCCACTAAACTATACCCGCGTTTGCGATGCACTTTTTACCAGAACCTTCCTTGAAATAGAAGCCCGCGTTCTAAAAAAGCTGATCGGCGCCCCATCTGTGCGGGTGTCGAACACAAGGCGCCGATACGCTTAAATAGCCAATGCATGCTGCCCCTGGATGTATGCGCCAGCGCGTGGGCGGGTTTCGCGCGCCGTGGGTTTGAGAAAACCTAGCAAGGCGTCGCGGGTATCATCGCAGGCTGACTTGCTTTCCATATCCAAAAAATGCCCAGCGTCGCGGATGACGCTGAACTGGCTATTGCCGACGTGTTTGCCGAATTCTCGGGCATCTTGCACCGTGGTGTACTCGTCGCGCTCGCCGTTGATGAACAGCACCGGGATGGCGATATTGCGGGCGCCGTGCAGTGCCCGTTGCAGGTCGCGCTGCAACACTTGGTTGATGTGGAAGTGCATCTGCGCATACTCGTGGCTGTCCAGGCTGCTGACGTGCCGGAAGTTGAAGCGCTTGAACAGTGACGGCAGGTACTTGCCGATGGTGTCATTGACCAGGTTGCCGACTTGGTAACGGTCGCAGGCGGCCAGATACTGGCAACCCCGTTCCAGGTAGTCGCGCATCGGCTCGTTGATAACTGGCGAAAACGAACTGACCACGGCCTTTTTCACCCTGCGCGGCTGGTGCGCCAGCGCCAGCAGGGTGCAGGCACCGCCCCAGGAAAAGGACATGACGTGGTCGCACTGGAACCGCTCTATCAGCTCCAGCAGTATCTGCGCCTCGTCCTCCTTGCTGATCAGCCGCTCTTGGCGGTTGTGCGGCTTGGACTTGCCAGCGTATGGCTGGTCGTAAAGCACTACGTTGAATTGTGGGTGCAGATTGCGCACGGTCTGGGCGAACGAAGCGGTGGTGGCCAACGACCCATTGATCAGAATGATCGTCTTTTCGGCCGCGTCCGCGCGATAGAACTCCGTGTAAACCCGATACTGACCTTGGATATCAAGTACAGCGATTTCTGGCCTCATGTCATCGACTCCTGGCGCAAAAAGGGTAATCGCGTCACCTAGGGTGCACGTTCTTTATGACAGGTAGGCATTCGCCTGAGTAAATCGGGGGGCCCTGTGTCGATCCTTGGCACACGTGTCGACGATGTTGTTCTGGTGGGCAATTGCCGTGCCCCAACGCATCGAGGCGTAGGGTGGCCGGCAAAAGGTGTCAGGAACTGCAGGCGTGACTGGTTGGTCACTCGCGGACTGACAAGGATGGAGTCAAGCAGTGAGGCAGACTTCGCGCAAGTGCTCTTCGCGCGAATTTGTGACTTCAACCGCTCAGCGGTCGTATGCCGATGTTATGGCATTCACACCGAGGCGATTTCGTCTGCAGTCAAAGCCCTGTATTGGCCGGGCTGTAAGCTCGGATCGAGGCGAATCGACCCCATGGTTTCACGGTGCAGGCCGACGACCTTGTTGTCGAAATAGCCGAACATGCGTTTGACCTGGTGGTAGCGCCCTTCGACGATCGCCAGCCGGGCCAGGCGTGGACCCAGGATTTCCAATCGCGCGGGCAAGGTGGTCAAGTCTTCAAAAGCGAAATAAAAACCTTCCTGGAATTTGCCCACATAGTGGTCGCCAATCTCGCCTTCGGTATGCACCAAGTACTGCTTGGGCAGCTTGGTGGCTGGCTGGGTCAGGCGCCGCGACCATTGGCCATCGTTGGTCAGAATCATCAAGCCTGTGGTATTGAAGTCCAGACGCCCGGCGATATGCAGGCCCTCGCGCAAGGCTTCGGGCAGCAAGTCGAGCACGGTGCGATGTTGCGGATCTTGGGTCGCACTGACGCAGCCTATAGGCTTGTGCAGCATCAGGTAGCGGGCGAGGTGGCCGCCTTGCAGCAACTGCTCGTCGACCTCAACTCGGCTGAATTCACGGACCTGCGCCTTCGGGTCGGTTACCACTTCGCCGTCCAGGCGGACACGGCGCTGCGCCAGCAACATGCGCACTTGCTGGCGGTTGTAGCAGGGCAGGTTGGCAAGGAATCGGTCGAGGCGCATGGTGGCTGCGGGAAAAAGGCGGCAGTTTAGCGGTTTTCATCGCTGCGCGGGGCAGCCTTTGAGGCCAACTGATCCTCTACGGCAGCACAGCGTGGGCACAGGCAGGCTTTGTTTCGCAGTTCGGCTGGCAGAGCTTGGAGCACCGCCGGATCTATACTCACGCCGTAGCACCAACAGGCCTGGGTGGCGCTGCGTGGGTCGGCCAGGCTGCAGTGGTTGAGTGCACCGCAGGCAGGGCAAAGCTGGCTTTCAGTCATGACCGCTTTCCGGTGTTTCACTGCAGACGCAGTTGCGACCGGACTGCTTGGCACGGTAGAGGGCACGGTCGGCGCGGGTCAGCAGGGCGTGCAGGGAGTCGCCAGGCTGCAAGGCGCTGACGCCGATACTGGTGGTCAGGCGCAAAGGGTTTTCTTCATAGTTGAAGGTCAGTTGCTCGGTACGGCGACGGATCTTCTGCGCCACTTCCAGCGCCTGCCTGCATTCGGTTTCACGCAACAACACGATGAACTCCTCACCCCCCCAGCGGCAGAGTATATCCGACTGGCGCAGGCTGCCTTGCAGCACGTTGGCGAACTGACGCAGCACTTCGTCGCCTGCCAGATGACCATGGGTATCATTGAGCACCTTGAAATGATCGAGGTCGATCAACAACGCGACCAGCGGTGCGCAATTGCGCTGAGCATCTTTTAGCGCTTGTGCAGCCAGAACATCGAAACTGCGCCGGTTGGGCAGGCCGGTGAGGCTATCGAGGGTGGCTAGCGCCTCGGTGCTGGCGCGATGCCGCCTGAGCATGCCGTTGAGCAGGCACAGTACCACCAGGGTGATCATCGCGCAGATGACCAGGTTCAGGTACAGCGAGTGACGGATGTGATCCAGGGTGCCGGTTTCACGTTTGTCCACCATCAGATACCAGCCCAGCTCAGGCAGCTGCCGCACATTGAGGAAGTGGCTGTGGCCCTCGCTGTCGTTGTATTCGTGGCTGCCTTCGGCAGGCGTCGGGCGTAGTGCAAGCAACGCTTTGAGGTCGGCATTGTCGGCCAGAGGTTGGCCGACCTTCAGGTCATGGGGCGCACCGTGGGAGCCGGTTAGGATGACCTTCCCTTGGGCGTCAGTGAAGAATACCGAGCGTTGATAGCGAAGCTGATAGTTGTCGATGAGTTTGATCACCGCGTCCACGCTCAGGCCAACCCCGGCAGCGCCGATGAAGCGCTGCTGGTAATCCAGGACGCGGTAGTTGATGAACACGGTCAGGCTATCCTGGTTCGCCATGTCCACGTCGACGTTTATTTCATAAGGCGCTTGCATCTGGCGCAGGCGGAAATACCAGGCATCGCGCCAGGTACCGGGCACCACTTGCTTGAGCACGCCCTTGGCCTGGTAATAGGTGAGGCTGCGGTCGGAGACGAAGAATGATGTGAAGATATCCTGTTTGCCCATGACCTCGCCGAGGTAGCGGGTGATGCGCTGGGTATCTTGTTCACCGGCCAGCACCCAGTCACGCAGGAAGGTGTCCTGGGCCATCATCGAGGCGATCAGCACCGGGCGTATGAGGTCTTTCTGGATTTCCGAGTAGACGGTGTCGGAGGTCAGTGGCAGTTCAGTGTTGACGATGCCGTCACGAATCGCGCTGCGCGAAGCGAAGTAGCTGATCAGCGAAGTGGCGAGAAAGCCACAGGCCAGCAACAGCAGTAGGGCCAGTATCAGCGAGCGCTGTGATAACAGGGCGGAGCGTGAAGGCATGATCTTCCCATGATGTGTGCCGAGGCGCTCATTCTAGTGAGATGAATGGCAAATGACTGCAAGTTTTTAAGGGCCATATTCGGTTGTATCAATTTGTTGCCGAAATGGCACTGCACGCCTCCGAGGCTGTCTGAATCTGTGTCGATGAACGCATTGTGTCGACGCTCGTCAGCGCCGCTGTTCGGGCACCCCAGCGGTCCAGGAGGCCGCCATGTCCTATCGAATTCTGTTGATCGCCCTGTTGGGGTTGATGACCACTGCCTGCGCGCCCTATTACGAAGGCGGCGAGTATTACCGATCCGATTATTACACCACTGACCGCTACGCAGCGCCGGGCTATTACCGTTACGACCGTTATTATGTAGCGCCGCAGCCACGCTACTACTACCAACCTGCGCCTCGCTACTACCGCCCGGTGCCTGCGCCGCACTATCGGCCCGGTCCACCGCCGGGGCTGAACCAGTGGCATGGCAACCCGCGCTACGATTATGGCAACCGCCAGCGCAATGATTACGGGCGAGATCGCGACCGCTACGATTATCGCGATGGCAGTCAGCGCTACCAAAACGACCGCTGGCACTCCAACAACCGCGGCGACGACGGCCGCAGGCCAGCTGGGTGGCGCGGCGGTGATCGCAACTGGCAGCGCTGAGGCTGTCACGCATCGAGGTCTTGCAGTGGGTGGCGCCCCTCCCACACCTTGGCGAAATGCGCCTCGACCACCGCTGCGGGCACTTGTGCAACGTCTGGCCAGTGCCAGCGCGGCTGGTTGTCCTTGTCCAATAGTCGGGCGCGCACGCCCTCGCTGAACTCCGGATGCCGGCAGCAATTGAGGCTGATGCCGTACTCCATCTGAAACACCTGAGCCAATGACAGGTGGCGTGCGCGGTGCAGTTGTTCCCACACCAGGTGCGCCGTCAGCGGGCAGCCTTGATCCAGGCGCTGCCCGGCGTCGGCCAGTACCGGGTCGCTATGGTGCTTGAGGCCCTGCAACGCCCGCCAGGCGGCTGCGGGGTCTGCCACATCAAGCAGTGAGTCCAGCTCCTGGCGCCGCGGCAACCATTGCGCACTCGGCAACTCGGCCCAGGCGCGATGCTGCTCTGCCTTGAGTAGGCTATTGAGTTGTAGGGCGGTCTGCTCTTGCCAGTTCAGTTGGAGCAACTCTTCGATCAAGGACTCTTGCTGTTGTTCGCCGAAGAAACGGTCAGCCAGACCCAGGTCGAGGGCATCTCGGGCGTTGATTGGCGCTCCTGTCAGCCCTAGGAACAGGCCGAGCTTGCCGGGCAGTCGGGCGAGGAACCAGCTGGCGCCAACGTCCGGGTACAGGCCGATGCTGATTTCTGGCATCGCCAAGCGGCTGCTGGGTGTGACGATACGTACTCCAGCGCCTTGCAGCAGGCCCATGCCGCCACCCAGCACATGGCCGTGGCCCCAGCACAGCAACGGTTTGGGGTAGGTGTGCAGCAGGTAGTCCAGACGGTATTCGGCCGCGAAGAAGCTGGCGGCCAGCGGCGGTACACCGCCGGGGTGCGCGAGACAGGCCTGGGCCAGCGCTCGCACATCGCCGCCGGCGCAGAACGCCTTCGCGCCGTTGCCACGCAACAGTACGCAGACCACTGCAGGGTCGCGGGCCCAACGGTGCAATTGTTCGCCGAGCACTTCGATCATCGGCAGGTCGAGAGCGTTCAGCGCCTTGGGCGCATCGAGGGTGGCGATGCCGATACGGGCGCCATCGACGCCGGTTAGTACCTCGCAATGAATGGCCATGGACTACCTCGCACACGTGATCTTGCAAGTATGGCCCGGATGGCTGAGCGTGCCGGTCGTCGGTCGGATCGATTGACAAGCCCAGGTAGCTTACCTAGTGTCGCGCCATTGTTTACGGATGGCCGCCATGACTGAAGACGATCGCATCAAACTCGAACCCAGCTGGAAGGCTGCCCTACGCGCCGAGTTCGACCAGCCCTACATGCAGCAGTTGCGTGAGTTCCTGCGCCAGGAGCACGCAGCCGGCAAAGAGATCTACCCGCCGGGGCCGTTGATTTTCAACGCGCTCAATACCACCCCGCTGAGCCAAGTCAAAGTGGTGATCCTCGGCCAGGACCCGTACCACGGCCCCGGCCAAGCCCATGGCCTGTGCTTCTCGGTACAGCCGGGCGTACCGGCACCGCCGTCGCTGGTCAACATCTACAAAGAGTTGCAGCGCGACCTGAACATCCCCATCCCTAATCACGGCTACCTGCAAAGCTGGGCCGAGCAGGGCGTGCTGCTGCTCAATACCACCATGACGGTCGAGCGCGCCAATGCAGCCTCGCATGCCAAGAAGGGTTGGGAGCTATTTACCGACCGAATCATCCAGGTAGTCAGCGAGCAGTGCCCCAACGTGGTGTTCCTGCTGTGGGGGGCACATGCCCAGAGCAAGCAGAAGCTGATCGACGGCACCAAGCACCTGGTGCTCAAGTCGGTGCATCCCTCGCCACTGTCGGCATACCGCGGTTTTCTTGGTTGTGGGCACTTCAGCCGTACCAATGCCTTTCTCGAACAGCGCGGCATGGCGCCTATCAACTGGGCATTGCCGCCACTGTGAATACCGCCCGGGGCTGCCAGGCAGCCCTTACGGACGGGCCTTTACCCAATACCTGAACAATGGCTCTGCCAGAAACAGCACCAGCACCAGCCGCACCACCTGCAGCGCCGTTACCAGCGGTACCGACAGTTGCAAGGTCTCAGCCGTAAGGCTCATCTCGGCGATGCCGCCGGGCATCATTCCCAGCGTCAGTGAGCGCAGGTCAAGTTCGGTCATCATACTGAGCACCCATGCAGCGCTGCCGGCAATGGCCATGCACAGCGAAGTGGCGAGCAGTGTACGGCCTAGAAAGGAGGGTGCGCGGCGGAAAAACGCCCGGTTGAAGTGGCATGCCAGCCCGCTGCCGATCAGCCACTGGCCTACCTGGCTGGCGCCATCGGGCAGGGCGATCTGCAACGTACCTATAAGGCTTATCGAGGCGGCCACCAGCAGAGGGCCGAACAGCCAAGGGTTGGGTTGACGCAGGCGCTGCCACACAAAGCCCATGCCCACACCCAGCGGCACGATCAGCGCCAGCCAGCCCCAGCTGACACTGGCGGTGTGGTTCAGTGGCACGCCATCGCCTAGCAGAAACTTGAACAGTGCCGGCACGCACAGCACCACCGTCAGTACCCGCAGGCTCTGCGCTGCAGCCACTTGGCTGAGCACAGCACCGTTGCGCGCGCCAAGGTTGACCATTTCACCCGAACCACCGGGCATGCTGGCGAAGAACGCGGTGGCACGGTCCTCTCCGGTGCGCCGCAGCAGCCATACGCTGATGACGCTGGACAAGGTGGTGAACAGTGCGCCGAAGCAGATCAGTGCGAAGTGGCTGGCGACTTGCTCGATCACTGCCGGGGTGAAGTGCAGGCCTATACCGATACCAATGATGCATTGGCCGCATTTGCGGCCATTGGGTATTTCCGCTAGCTGCCAAGGCGTCAGGCAGCGCACCAGGATGATCGCCAGCAACGAGCCGACCATCCAAGGCAAAGGCCAGCCGACCTTGCTGGCGGCATAACCGCCTGCAAGCCCGACCAGCCCGGTGGCAACGAACAGCGGTACAGACCGATCAGGCATCGGCCATGGCCCGGCGCTGCAGGCTGCGTTTGCGCCAGATGCGCAGCAGCGGCAGTGCCAGCATGCAGCCCACCAATACCCAAACGCCCATGCTGATCGGGCTCGACCAGAGGATGCCCAGTTCACCGTTGGAGATCGACAGGGCGCGGCGCAGGTTCTGCTCCATCAGGCCACCGAGGATGAAGCCCAGCAGAATCGGCGACAGCGGGAAGTCCAGCTTGCGCAGGATGTAGCCCATGATGCCGATGCCGACCATCAGGAACAGGTCGAAGGTGGTGGCATGCACGGCGTACACGCCGATTGCGGTAATGATTGCGATCACCGGCACCAGCGCCCAGTTCGGCACGGCCAGAATGCGAGTGAAGATGCGGATCATCGGAATGTTCAGAATCACCAGCATGATGTTGGCGATGAACAACGAGGCGATCAGGCCCCAGACGATGTCTGGCTGTTGTTCGAACAGCAGCGGGCCTGGAGTGATGTTGTACAGGGTGAGCGCGCCGATCATTACCGCAGTAGTGCCCGAGCCGGGCACGCCAAGGGTCAGCATCGGTACCAGCGCACCGCAGCAGGATGCACCGATAGCGGTTTCCGGGGCCGCCAGGCCGCGGGCATCACCCTTGCCGAACTTGCCCGATTCACCGGCCAGCCGTTTTTCGGTCATGTAGGCAACAGCACTGGCCAGGGTTGCACCGGCGCCCGGCAGCACGCCCATGATGAAGCCCAGCAGGCCGCAGCGGATGTTGACCACGAACACCGACGCCGCTTCCTTTAGATTGAACAGCATGCGCCCGGTGGCCTTGACCGCTTCGTGGCCATGGTGGGTTTTTTCCAGCAACAGCAGGATCTCGCTGACCGAGAACAGGCCCAGTACCAGCACCACGAACTGGATGCCATCGGCCAGGTGCACACTGTCGCCGGTGAAGCGGTAGACGCCGCTGTTGGCATCGATACCGACGGCCGACAGGAACAGTCCGATCAGTGCGGCGATGAAGGTTTTTAGCGGCTTGTCACCGGCCATGCCGCCCAGGGCGACGATGGCGAACACCATCAGCACGAAGTACTCCGCCGGGCCAAAGGCGATCGCCCACTTGGCCAGCAGCGGGGCGAACAGCACCATGCCGCAAGTGGCGATGAGCGCGCCGATGAACGAGCTCCAGGCCGACAGCGACAGAGCCACGCCGGCCAAGCCCTGGCGTGCCATTGGGTAACCGTCCAGGGTGGTCATCACGGTCGAGGCTTCGCCGGGAATATTCAGCAGGATCGAGCTGATCCGGCCGCCGTACTCGCAACCCAGGTAAACGGCAGCTAGCAGGATCAATGCAGACTCCGGCGGCAGGCCCAGGGCGAAAGCGATTGGGATCAGCAGCGCCACGCCGTTGATCGGGCCCAGGCCTGGCAGCAAGCCGACCACGGTGCCGATCAGCGTGCCCGACAGGGCGGTGACCAGGTTGTAGGGGGACAGGGCGACGCCGAAGCCCTGGCCCAGGTAGCTCAAGGTATCCATGTGTCAGTTCTCCAGTACGCTCAGCAGGCCAAGGGGCAGGGGTACGTCCATGACGCGGTCGAACAGCCAGTAGAGGAATACGCTCATGCCCACCACCACCAGGGTGCTGTGCAGCCAGCGGCCACCGTACAGGCGGGCCATGGGGATGCCGACCAGAATGGCGCTGAGGATGAAGCCCAGTACTTCGAAGGTGGCTGCGAACAGCACCAGCAGGCCGACGCAGCAGGTGATCTTGATCAGGGTTTGGCGGTCCAGCTCTGGTTCATCGTCCTTGCGCACGATGGGGGTCGGGCGGATGGCCAGGTACAGCAAGCCCAGGCTCATCAAGCCGAGCATCAGCAACGGGTAGGCCCGGGGCCCTACCGGCTCGTAGGAAAAAGCGGCCTGATAGGGCCAGGCCATTACGGCCAGGATGGCGCACAGCGCCAGCAAGACCACGGCGAAGAGGCGTTGCAGGATCATGTTGGAATCCTCGGGAATGTTCGACGCGACATAGACCCTGTGGGGCTGGGTTGACCCGCGAACCAGTGCCAAGCACTGGCCATGCGCCGCGGGGAGTGCTTTACGGGTCAACCTGCTGCCACCAGGGTCGAGTTACAGCTCCAATCACTGAACCAGGCCGAATTCCTTGGCCAGTTTCTTGTACTCAGCCACTTGGTTCTTCACATAACCGTCCAGCTCCGAGCCGGTCATGGCGAACGGGAACAGCTCACGCTGGTCACGCAGCTTGGCGAAGTCTTCGGAGGCCAGCATCTTGTCGAACGATTCTTTCCACCAGGCGTATTCCTCGTCGCTCACCTTCGGGCCGAGGTAGAAACCGCGCACCACTGGCCAAACGATGTCGTAGCCCTGCTCCCTGGCAGTGGGGATATCTTTCATTTCTGGCTCGTCCAGGCGGTTTTCAGAGAACACGGCGAGGATGCGCATGTTGCCGCTCTGGATGTGCGGCATGGAGTCGGAGATGTCGGTGGAGCCAACCTGGATATGCCCACCCAGCAAAGCGGTGGCGATTTCACCGCCGCCTTCAAGGGCCACGTAGCGCAGGTCTCGCGGGTTGATACCCGCTGCTTTGGCGATCAATGCGGTTTGCATCCAGTCCTGGCTGCCGACGGTGCCGCCAGAACCGATCACGACCTTGCTCGGGTCCTTTTTCAGCGCCGCGACCAAGTCGTCGAGGCTTTTATAGGGCGAGTCGCTTTTCACTGCGATAGCGCCGTAGCTGGTGCCGACGGCGGCCAGCCACTTCACCGCGTTCTCGTCAAAGCGGCCGAACTTGCCCTGGGCCAGGTTCAACAAAGAGCCACTGGACCAGGCGACCAGGGTGCCGGCGTCGGCCGGGCGCTGGGCGACCACCGCGTTGTACGCCACCGCGCCGACACCGCCAGGCATGTAGGTCACACGCATCGGCTTGCTGAGGATTTTTTCCTGCACCAGGGCGCTCTGCGCCAGCTTACAGGTCAGGTCGAAGCCACCGCCTGGGGAGGCTGGGGCAATGCACTCGGGGCGTTTGGGCTCGGCGGCCAGAGCGTTACCGGCCAGCAACAGGCAACCGGTGGCGAGGGCGAGGCGGCGCAGGGAAAAGGTCATCGTCAGTCTCCGTGAACATTGTTGTTTTGAATTACCACAGGGCTACGCTGTAGCTCACCAGTACCCGTACTTCGTCCGCATCACGGGCGAAATTGGAGCGGAAGGTGGCGTTGCGCAGGCGCACGGCGACGTTTTTCAACGGGCCGGCTTGTACCACGTACTTGATTTCGCTGTCGCGTTCCCACTCCTTGCCCTCGCCACCAGCGGCGCGGCTGACGTTATCGCCGTTGATGTAGCGGGTCATGAAGCTCAGGCCTGGAATGCCCAGGGCGGCGAAGTTGTAGTCGTAGCGGGCTTGCCAGGAGCGCTCGTCGGCATTGGCGAAGTCGTTGATCTGTACGAAGTTGACCAGGTAGGGATCGGCGCCGTCGATGTAGGGGAAGGCGCTGTCGCCCGACAGCTGCTGCCAGGCGGCGCTGACTTTGTGCCCACCCAGGCTATAGCTGAACATGGTGTTGAAGGTGGTGTTGTCGATTCGCCCGGCCTTGGCCGCCCCTGCGTCGTCACTGATTGCCAGGCGTACGTCGGCGGCGAGGGCGCCCGGGCCCCAGGGCTGGGTGGCGAGCATGCCGATGAAGTGCTGGCGGTAGATGTCATCGAGCTGCGCGAAGTGGTAGCTGCCGGTGATGCGGTCGGAGAACTTGTAGTCAAGGCCCGCCAGATCGAGGTTGTCGGCGCTGAACGAACCACCGAAGCGGCCGTTCTTGTTGTTCAGGGCAAGGTCTTCCCAGTTGGTATCGTTGCGGTCCTTGGCCTTGTCCAGGCGCCCACCGGTGAAGGTCAGGCCCTTGATCTCCTGAGAAGTCAGCAGGCCGCCTTCGAAGGTTTGCGGCAGAATACGCCCGTCATTGGGCTGCAAGGTCGGCAGTTCAGGGATGAGAGTGCCGATCTTAAGCTCGGTCTTGGAAACTTTGACCTTGCCGGTCAGCCCAAGCTTGGAGTATTCGTTGGCGGCTTTGCCGTCATCGTGGGTCGGCAGCAGGCCGGTGTCGGTGCGGTCGGGGCTGGAATCAAGCTTGATGCCCATCATACCCAGCGCATCCACGCCGAAGCCCACCGTGCCATCGGTGTAGCCGGACTCGAAGTTGAGCATGAAACCCTGGGCCCATTCGTCGCGCTTGGATTGCTGCGCACTGGTGCCGTCGCGAAAGTCGCGATTGAAATACATGTTGCGGGTTTCAAAGGTCGCCGTGCTGTCTTCCAAGAAGGCGGCCTGGCTGAGCGGAGCAACACCGGCAAGTGCAAGAGCGCTGGCGATGGCAGAGGGGCGCGGGGACAGGGAACGGCTAGGCGCGAACGCCTTCGGCTGCAATGACAGCATCGAGATGACTCCGTTTATTGTTCTTATTCGTTGCACCTTACTGGTGCTTTTTTCGGCGCATGGAGCGACCGTAGTGCGATGCTAGGCAACGAACCTTTCGCTAACCTTTCAGCGTGAAAGGTTTGTTCGAAGGGCTTCACAGGGTTGCCGACAGCGGTAAACTCCGCGCCACCGCCCCACCCGAGCAGGGAGAATCCGATGCGTGTACTGCTGGTCGAAGACCACCTGCAACTGGCCGAAAGCGTGGCCCAGGCCCTCAAGAGTCACGGCCTGACGGTGGACGTGCTGCATGATGGCGTAGCTGCCGACCTGGCCTTGGCCAGCGAGGAGTACGCCGTTGCCGTGCTCGATGTGGGCCTGCCGCGCATGGACGGTTTCGAAGTGCTGGCGCGCCTGCGCGGCCGTGGCAAGACTGTACCGGTGCTGATGCTGACAGCGCGCAGCGATGTGAAGGACCGTGTGCATGGCCTGAACCTGGGGGCGGACGATTACCTGGCGAAACCTTTCGAACTGACCGAGCTCGAGGCCCGGGTCAAGGCATTGCTGCGGCGCAGTGTGCTGGGTGGTGAACGCCAGCAACGTTGCGGGCCATTGGTTTACGATCTGGACACCCGACGCTTCAACCTCGGGGACGACATTCTGACGCTGACCTCTCGTGAGCAGAGCGTGCTCGAGGCCTTGATCGCTCGCCCCGGCCGGGTGATGAGCAAGGAGCAGTTGGCGGCGCAGGTCTTTGGCCTGGATGAAGAGGCCAGCCCAGACGCCATCGAAATCTACGTTCATCGCCTGCGCAAGAAGCTCGATGGCTACCCGGTCGCCATCGTCACGTTCCGGGGCCTGGGTTATTTGCTTGAGCATCGTGATGCGCAGTAATGGCAGCCTGCGCGGGCGGCTGCTGGGCAACCTTGCGCTGCTTCTAGTGGTATTGATGCTGGCCAGTGGCTTGAGCGCTTACTGGAATGGACGTGAAGCTGCCGATACCGCTTATGACCGGACCCTGCTGGCATCGGCACGTACCATTGCCGCCGGGCTTTCGCAGCGCGACGGCAGCCTCAGCGCCGATGTGCCTTATGTGGCCCTCGATACCTTCGCCTATGACAGCGCCGGGCGTATCTACTATCAGGTCCTGGACATCAACCAAAAGTTGATTTCAGGCTATGAGCACCTGCCACCGCCGCCGCCCGGCACGCCGCGTACTGACGACTACCCCGCACTGGCGCGCTTCTACGATGCCACGTACCTTGGCCAGGACGTGCGCGTGGTCAGCCTGCTCAAAGCGGTGAGCGAGCCGAACATGAACGGCATGGCAGAAATTCGCGTGGCCGAGACCGAAGAGGCGAGGGTACGCATGGCGCGCAGCTTGATGGCCGATACGCTGCTGCGTCTGGGCATGCTGGCGCTGGGCGCACTGGTATTGGTGTGGTTTGCCGTGAGTGCGGCGCTACGGCCGTTGGAGCGCCTGCGCACGGCGGTCGAGGAGCGTCAGCCTGATGACCTGCGGGCGCTGCCAGTGGTGCAGGTGCAGCATGAGTTGACGCCGCTGGTCGGTGCCCTGAACCACTTCACCGAGCGTTTGCGCGGGCAGTTCGAACGCCAGGCAAAGTTCATCGCCGAAGCTGCCCACGAACTACGTACACCGTTGGCGGCCCTCAAGGCGCGGGTCGAGCTGGGGCTGCGCTCGCAGCGGCCCGAAGAATGGCGGCAAACCCTGGAAACCGCCGCACAGGGTACCGACCGGTTGACTCATCTGGCCAATCAGTTGCTGTCGTTGGCGCGGGTTGAAAATGGCGCCCGTGCCATTGCCGAGGGCGGGGCACAGCGTCTGGACCTGAGCCAGCTTGCCCGGGAACTGGGGATGGCCATGGCGCCATTGGCCTATAACCGGGGTGTGGCTTTGGCGCTTGAGGCACCGGCGCCAGTGTGGCTGAAAGGAGAGCCAACTTTGCTCAATGAGTTGCTCAGCAACCTGGTGGACAACGCCCTGGCCCATACGCCGGCCAATGGCAATGTCATCATTCGTGTACTGGGCCCGGCGGTACTTGAGGTCGAAGATGACGGTCCCGGCATCCCCGAAGATGAGCGGGAACGGGTATTCGAGCGGTTCTACCGCAGAGGTGCGCAGGGCAGCGGCCTGGGCTTGGCTATCGTGGGTGAGATCTGCCGGGCTCACTTGGCGCAGATCAGCCTGCACGATGGCGAGAAGGGTGGGCTGAAGGTGCGCGTGAGCTTCATCGCTGACTGACCTTTACCGCTTGGGCAACCGCTAATCAGCGCAGCATGCTGCGTGCTTCCAGCAGCTCTGCCACTTCGAGCTCCGTGCCGAACGGCAAGCCAAGGTGCTGGTAGGCAGGCAGCGCCGCCAGGGGCCGGCTGCGCCCGCGCTGGCTTAGGCACTTGGCGATCTGCACCACGTCGATGTAGTCGACCTTATCGGTGCGACGGTCCAGGTCCTGCACCTGGCTTGGTAGGTTCACCAACTGCTCGGGAAACTCCCACGCAGAGAGAATCTTGTCACCCAACACGGGTTGGATCTGCTCGATCACATAGTGCAGGCAGACAGGGTCGGACAGCAGTTCGTTGTGTTCTTCGGCATAAATCAGCACGGGCAGAGCGCCAATCTGGTTGACGAGCCCCCCGAGTGTCGCCTGGTCAGGCTTCAAGTGGGTGTATCTTCGGCAGATTTCATAGCTAACGCCGGCGATCTCGAGGCTATTCGCCCAAATATCTCGTAACTTCTGTTCCACGGCGGGTGAGCGAGCATGGAAGATCTGCTCGATGACCAAGCCGATGGACAAGTTGCAGCTATAGTTGATGCCCAGACGGGTAATGGCAGTGTGCAGGTCAGTGACCTCTACCGCAGCACGCAGCAGGGGGCTGTTGACCACCTTGATCAGGCGCGCCGCCAAGGCGGCGTCGCGTCCTATCACTTTGCTCAGCGCGGCTACGCTGATTTCGGTGTCTTCGGCCGCCTCGCGAATGCTCAAGGCAACCTCGGGCAGGGTCGGCAGCACCAGGTCATCGTTCTCGATGGCAGCGAGCAACTGTGCTTGAACCATCTCGGCCAGCTTGTTCATGAACGTCTCAACGGCAAAGGGGGTGCACTGTTCAGCGCTGGATTTCCCGGTCGCGGTCCAACTCATACGGCAGGGTCAGCAGCTGCAGGCGTGGGCCTTCAAGGCTTCCCAGGTGCAAGTTGTCATCCTCTACCGCCTCCGCGCTCAGTACCGCCAATAGCTCGCACTCATTGCCAGCGCTGGCAGCCAGTACGACCTCGCCTACCGATGACCCATGGGTAGGCGAAAAGATTGGCGTAGCGGGGGCTGGAGCCTCCTGCTGAGCCAGTGCCAGCCGGTACTGGCGGCGCTTGAGCTTACCCAGATACTGCATGCGCGCGACGATTTCCTGGCCGGTGTAGCAGCCTTTCTTGAAGCTTACGCCGTCGACCGCTTGCAGGTTTATCATCTGTGGGATGAACAATTCACGGGTCGGGCCCATGACTTGGCCGATACCGGCGCGGATCTGGCCCAGCAGCCAGTCGTTCAGGCAGCCTTCGGGCAGCGTTGCAGCCAGCCGTTGGCGAACGTCGGCAGCCTGCGCCACAGGTATCCAGAGTTCGCTGCGCTCAGCCGAGACGGTAATGGCGATAAGGCCATCATGACGCACGGTGCTACCTGGCGCTGGCGGTAGGTCAAGCCCTAATGCCTGCAATGCGCCAGCGCCACCTTGCAGGCCGAAACGCGCCCAGGCGGCGCTCTCGTCTGTGAGGGTTGCCTTGGAAAATACTGCATACTTCTTGAGGTCGGCCAGTTGAGGCTCCAGCAACTCGCTGGCCATCGCCAGCAGGTAGCCATTGCCTTCGGGCAAAATCCGGAAGCTCGACTGCATGCGCCCTTTGACCATGCAGCGGGCGCCCAGGCTGGCGTACTCAAGGCTCAGATAACTGATGTTGCAGGTCAGCTGGCCCTGCAGGAACTTGCCGGCGTCGGAGCCGCGCACGGCGAGAATGCCCTCGTGGGACAGGGGGGTGAAGAAAGCGGAATCGGCCATGGGACATCGCATTGGCTAAAGACTGGCGGCCATCATAGAACGCCAGTAACAAAATAGGTAGGTGACTAGACCAACGCCCTGTGCCGCTTCCTTCAGCGCGCGGTATACTGCGCGACCATTCGAGGAGGGCCCCATGGTCGAACAAACTGAACTCAACCGGCTTTTCTGGCACAGCCGTCGCGGCATGCTGGAACTGGACGTACTGCTGGTGCCATTCACCCAGGAGGTCTATCCGACCCTGAGCGAAGCTGACCGCGAACTCTATGTGCGCCTGCTGAGCTGTGAAGATCAGGACATGTTCGGCTGGTTCATGGAGCGCACCGAATCTGAAGACCCGGAGCTGCAGCGCATGGTCCGTATCATTCTGGATCGTGTCCAGCCCAAGTGAGTATTTCGACTGCCGCTGGCAGGGCTCGCGCCTGCTGCTGGCGGCTTACCTGGGTTGCCAGGTGCTGGCCCTGCTGGCGCTGTGGCTGATTGCATTACCTGGGTGGCTCGGGCTTTGCCTGCTGGCCGCTGTCTTCGCCCACGGCTGTTGGGCCATTCCCCATCGTATTCTGCTGACAGCTCCCCGCGCCATTACCGGCTTGCGCCGCAGCGCCACGGGCTGGTGCGTGTACAGCCATGCCCAAGGCTGGCAGCCGGTTCGTTTGTGTCGCGACACTGTGGCACTGCCGGGGTTGGTAGTCTTGCGCTTTGCCAGAGCTGGGCACTGGTTCGGCCAGAGCCAGTGCATACTTGCCGATTCCCTGGCGCCTGACCTGCATCGACGTTTACGGGTGCGGCTGAGGTTCAGCCGGCGCCGCTTCAACGTCAACCTCAAGCCGGAGTGAGAACGGTGTCCTTGGCCTCGGTAAGCATGCTTGGGTAGTCCAGGGTGTAATGCAAACCACGGCTCTCCTTGCGCTGCATCGCCGAGCGGATCATCAGTTCCGCCACCTGTGCCAGGTTGCGCAATTCGATCAAGTCGCGGCTGACCTTGTAATTGCTGTAGAACTCGTCGATTTCATCCAGTAACAGGCGTACGCGGTGTTCGGCGCGCTGCAGGCGCTTGCTGGTGCGTACGATGCCCACGTAGTCCCACATGAAGCGCCGCAACTCGTCCCAGTTGTGCGCGATGATCACGTCTTCGTCCGAGTCGGTCACTTGGCTGGCGTCCCAGCAGGGCAGGGCGTTGGGCATGCTGATCCGGCCAAGGTGCGCCTGGATGTCCGCTGCCGCAGCGCGGCCATACACGAAACATTCCAGTAGCGAATTACTGGCCATGCGGTTGGCGCCGTGCAAGCCAGTGAAGCTGGTTTCGCCGATTGCATACAGTCCCGGTACATCGGTATGCCCGCGCTGGTCGACCACGACGCCGCCGCAGGTGTAATGCGCAGCAGGCACCACCGGGATCGGTTGGCGAGTGATGTCGATGCCAAACCCCAGGCAGCGCTCGTAAACGGTCGGGAAGTGACTTTTGATGAACTCTGCTGGCTTGTGGGTAATGTCCAGATACACACAATCGACACCCAGGCGCTTCATTTCGTGGTCGATGGCGCGCGCGACGATGTCGCGGGGGGCAAGCTCCTCGCGCGGGTCGAAGCGCGGCATGAAACGCTCGCCATTGGGCAGGCGCAACAGCGCACCTTCGCCACGCAGCGCCTCGGTGATCAAGAAGCTCTTGGCTTGCGGGTGATACAGGCAAGTGGGATGAAACTGATTGAATTCCAGGTTGGCCACCCGGCAGCCAGCCCGCCAGGCCATGGCAATGCCGTCACCGCAGGCACCGTCGGGATTGCTGGTATAGAGGTAGACTTTGGCGGCGCCGCCGGTGGCAAGTACTGTGAAGCGCGCGCCGAAAGTGTCGACTTCGCCGCTGTTGCGGTTAAGTACGTAGGCACCCAAGCACCGATCGCCCGGCAGGCCCAGGCGGCGCTCGGTAATCAGGTCCACGGCGACCCGTTGTTCGAGCAGCTCGATGTTCGGGCGCTTGCGCGCTTGTTCCAGCAGCGTGGTGAAGATCGCTGCGCCAGTGGCGTCGGCCGCATGGATGATGCGCCGATGGCTGTGGCCACCCTCACGGGTCAAGTGGAACTCGAAGCCGCCATCATCGACGCTGTAATGTTCGTCGCGGGTAAAAGGCACGCCTTGTTCGATCAGCCATTCAATGGCTTCGCGGCTGTGCTCGACGGTGAAGCGCACAGCGTTTTCATGGCACAACCCGCCACCGGCGTTGAGGGTATCTTCGACATGCGACTGTACGGTGTCGGTATTGTCCAGTACCGCAGCGACCCCACCCTGGGCCCAGAAGGTCGAACCATTGGCCAAGTCGCCTTTGCTCAGCACGGCAATACGCAAGTGGTCCGGAAGGTTCAGTGCCAGGCTAAGGCCGGCTGCGCCGCTGCCGATCACCAGGACATCATGTTGGAATTGTTGGCTCATGTCGGGACACTAGTAATCTTTGGAAAGGGCACGGCACAATAGCCACGTGCAGATGGCAATGTGAAACTATCGTGAATGCTGGCCGGGCTGTATTTATAGCAGCCCGGGGTGGCGAATATCTATGACAGTTGGGGCGTTGCATCAATCTTTGCGGGAACTTTCCGATGCGGCCGGAAATCCTAAGAAGGCTGTCCGCACGCCAGATTATGCCAAGGCGACGCGGGGCGGCAGCTCTATCCGGGCTGACACCTGCGTAATTTGAAACCTGTTTATCGACGTCGCGAGCCGTGATTACGCCGCGTCTTCCGTGCGAGCCGACCGAGGGCCGCAGGAAACTTGCTTGGAGGGGAGAACTTTTGCGCAAAGCCCGAGTCTATGTTTGCAAGCCTCAACAAAGGCTGCTGCAACGCTCCTTCGAGTTCACTGAGGAGTGTTCATGCTAACCCAGGAAGAGGATCAGCAGCTTGTCGAGCGCGTGCAGCGCGGCGACAGGCGAGCGTTCGATCTGTTGGTGCTGAAGTATCAGCACAAGATTCTCGGGTTGATCGTGCGGTTCGTTCACGATACCCACGAAGCCCAGGATGTGGCGCAGGAAGCCTTTATCAAGGCCTACCGCGCGCTTGGCAATTTCCGCGGAGACAGTGCGTTTTATACCTGGCTGTACCGCATCGCCATTAACACGGCGAAGAATTACCTGGTGTCCCGTGGAAGACGGCCGCCAGACAGCGATGTGAGCTCCGAGGATGCGGAGTTTTACGACGGCGATCATGGTCTCAAGGATCTCGAGTCCCCAGAGCGCTCGTTGTTGCGGGATGAAATCGAAGGCACTGTCCATCGCACCATCCAGCAACTGCCAGAAGATTTGCGTACGGCGTTGACCCTGCGTGAATTCGATGGGTTGAGTTATGAAGACATTGCCAGCGTCATGCAATGTCCAGTGGGTACCGTGCGCTCTCGAATCTTCCGCGCTCGGGAGGCCATAGATAAAGCCCTGCAGCCGTTGTTGCAGGAAACCTGAGACAGCGGCGACAGCCAAGAGAGGAACCGTCATGAGTCGTGAAGCTTTGCAGGAATCGCTGTCCGCGGTGATGGATAACGAAGCGGACGAACTGGAATTGCGTCGGGTGTTGAACGCCGTCGACGACGCTGAAACCCGTGCCACCTGGTCGCGTTACCAGGTAGCGCGTGCAGCAATGCACAAGGAGCTGTTGCTGCCTAAACTGGATATCGCCTCGGCAGTATCTGCAGCCCTGGCCGACGAAGCCGTGCCGGCTAAGGTCAAACAAGGCCCGTGGCGCACGATTGGCCGTCTGGCTGTTGCTGCTTCGGTCACCGTAGCGGTGCTGGCAGGCGTGCGGATGTACAACCAGGATGAAATCACTGGCGCGCAGCTCGCTGCCCAGCAACCTGCCCAGCAAGGCCTGACCATGCCACAAACTCAAGGTCCGGCTGTTCTGGCAGGCTACAGTGAAAGCAGTGAGCAGCCGACTGGGCCTATGGCCAACGGCGTGCTGCAGAACCAGGCCGGTTGGGACCAGCGTCTGCCAGGCTATCTGCGCCAGCACGCTCAGGAATCTGCGCTCAAGGGCACTGAAACCGCTCTGCCTTATGCCCGCGCTGCCAGCCTGGAAAACCGCTAAGTAAGGAGGCCCATGCGCGCGCTACCTCTGCTGTCGCTGCTGATTGGCAGCTGCATTGCGGTGCCAGCGTTGGCGGCCAATTCCTCGCCTCAGGCGAGCGAATGGCTGAACAAGCTGGCACGGGCCGAGCAAAAGCAAAGTTATCAAGGCTCTTTCGTCTACGAGCGAAATGGTAGCTTCTCTTCCCACGATATCTGGCATCGCGTTCAGGACGGCCAAGTCAGCGAGCGGTTGCTTCAGCTCGACGGCCCCGCCGAGGAAATCGTGCGCCTGAACGGCAACGTGCAGTGCGTCAGTGGTGCCCTCACTGGCGCAGCCAGCGGATCCAGCAGTCTGCCTGATGCTGCGCCGCACCTTCTCGACCCGCTCAAGCTCATGAGCTGGTATGACCTTGCAATGGCTGGCACGTCCCGAGTGGCCGGGCGTGACGCGGTAATTGTCACGCTGACCCCGCGAGACCAGCATCGCTATGCTTTCGAACTTCATCTGGACCGTCGCACTGGCTTGCCGCTTCGTTCATTGATGCTCAATGACAAAGGGCAGCTACTCGAGCGTTTCCAGATGACGCGTCTGGACACTCAAGACCCACCTAGCGACAAGGACCTGCAGGCCAGTGCCGCCTGCAAACCGATCCAACCCGGCGCTACCACCACCACTACGGCGGTCGCGGGTTGGCGGTCGGACTGGCTGCCGCCTGGCTTCGAGCTGATCAACAGTGCGGTGCGCCGTGATTCCGAGCGTAACAGTTCAGTCAGTAGCCTGATGTACGACGATGGCCTGGCTCGTTTTTCGGTTTTTTTGGAACCGGTGAAGGATGATGGCGGTGCCGATGTGCGGACCCAGCTCGGGCCGACCTCCGCTGTATCGCGTCGTTTGAATACCCCAAAAGGAAAAGTGCAGGTCACCGTGGTCGGCGAAATTCCGTTGGGCACCGCGGAGCGTGTAGCGCTGTCGATGCGCCCTCAGGATGCCCAGGCGCGCCAGTGATGGCGTGCATTGTCGGGGCGGTTGCAGGGTTTTTGACGGGCGAATTGGCATGCGGCTGAAATGAAATTAAAGCATTGTCATTTGCAATCTTTCGGCAAATTTTCTATAGGTCAGGCTTCTAGGAGTCTGGCCTTTCCTGCTTTAGGCAGGGCTATTTCCAACTACCGCTCGTTGTGACGGGAGCCGTATGTCAATACCACGCTTGAAATACTACCTAACGATATTCGCCGCCGTGCTCATGCTCGGCCAGGTGCTCACTGCTCAGGCCGATGAAGCCCTGCCGGACTTCACCACCCT
Organism: Pseudomonas sp. 51_B; assembly: GCF_017491595.1. Taxonomy (NCBI): domain Bacteria; kingdom Pseudomonadati; phylum Pseudomonadota; class Gammaproteobacteria; order Pseudomonadales; family Pseudomonadaceae; genus Pseudomonas; species Pseudomonas sp. 51_B. The sequence goes on along the minus strand of NZ_JAFGYW010000007.1, from coordinate 127,479 downwards.
GGTTGAGCAAGCCTCGCCGGCAGTAGTGAACATCAGTACCAAGCAGAAGCTGCCTGACCGCGTTGCTGCCGGGCAGATGCCCGACCTCGAAGGCCTGCCACCGATGTTCCGCGAGTTCTTCGAACGTAACATGCCGCAGCAGCCTCGCTCGCCGCGCGGCGATCGTCAGCGCGAGGCCATGTCTCTGGGCTCGGGTTTCATCATCTCCAGTGATGGCTACGTACTGACCAACAACCATGTGGTAGCCGATGCCGACGAGATCATCGTGCGTCTGTCCGACCGCAGTGAGCTGCAGGCCAAGCTGATCGGCACTGACCCACGTACTGACGTAGCGTTGCTGAAGGTCGATGGCAAGAACCTGCCGACCGTCAAGCTTGGTGACTCGGAAAAGCTGAAGGTGGGTGAGTGGGTGCTGGCCATCGGTTCGCCGTTCGGTTTTGACCACTCGGTGACCAAAGGTATCGTCAGTGCCAAAGGGCGTACCCTGCCCAACGATACCTATGTGCCGTTCATCCAGACAGACGTTGCCATCAACCCAGGGAACTCCGGTGGGCCGCTGTTCAACATGAAGGGCGAAGTGGTAGGCATCAACTCGCAAATCTTCACCCGTTCCGGCGGCTTCATGGGCCTGTCGTTCGCGATTCCAATCGATGTTGCCATCGATGTGTCCAATCAGCTGAAGAAAGATGGCAAGGTCAGCCGCGGCTGGTTGGGCGTGGTGATTCAAGAGGTCAACAAGGACCTGGCTGAATCCTTCGGCCTCGACAAGCCTGCAGGTGCTCTGGTCGCCCAGGTACTGGAAAACAGCCCGGCAGCCAAAGGGGGCCTGCAGGTGGGTGATGTAATTCTGAGCATGAACGGCCAACCGATCATCATGTCGGCAGATTTGCCACACTTGGTCGGTAGCCTCAAGGATGGTGAGAAAGCCAAGCTGGAGATCATCCGCAACGGCAAGCGCCAGACCCTGGACGTGGCCGTCGGCCCGATGCCTGACGACGATGCCGATATCGGCACTGGCAGCAGTGCTGATGGCAGCGCCGAGCGTAACAGCAACCGCCTGGGCGTTTCGGTGGCAGACCTGACTGCAGAGCAGAAGAAAACCCTGGAGCTCAAAGGCGGCGTGGTCATCAAGGAAGTACAGGATGGCCCGGCTGCTTTGATCGGGCTGCGCCCAGGTGACGTCATCAGCCACCTGAACAACCAGGCAGTCACTTCGGCCAAACAGTTCACCGAAATCGCCAAGGATCTGCCGAAGAATCGCTCGGTATCGATGCGCGTCCTGCGCCAGGGCCGTGCCAGCTTCATTACCTTCAAACTCGCTGAATAAGCGGGCTTTGCGGGTGACCAGGGGGCAGCTTCGGCTGCCCTTTTTCATGAAAGTTCACAATTGCCAGGGGCAATGCTGTGTACAGTCCGATAGAGGAAACTCCCATATCCCAACAGCTTAAGGTACAATTCCCGGCTATTTTTCGGCGGGCGTCCGGCTCGCAGCCTTTTCCGAGTGTTGACCCGTGAGTGATTTGAGTCATATCCGCAATTTCTCCATCATCGCCCACATCGACCATGGCAAGTCGACGCTGGCCGACCGTTTCATTCAAATGTGCGGTGGCCTGACGGCGCGCGAAATGGAAGCCCAGGTACTGGACTCCATGGATCTGGAGCGCGAGCGCGGTATCACCATCAAGGCCCATAGCGTCACGCTCAATTACAAGGCGCAGGACGGCAAGGTCTACCAGCTCAATTTCATCGACACCCCTGGTCACGTCGACTTCACCTATGAAGTCTCGCGTTCGCTGGCCGCTTGCGAGGGTGCGCTGTTGGTGGTCGATGCAGGCCAAGGCGTCGAAGCCCAGTCGGTTGCCAACTGCTACACGGCCATCGAGCAAGGCCTGGAAGTCATGCCGGTGTTGAACAAGATGGACCTGCCCCAGGCCGACCCGGATCGCGTCAAGGACGAGATCGAGAAGATCATCGGCATCGACGCTACCGACGCCGTTGCCTGCAGTGCCAAAAGCGGCATGGGCGTGGACGAGGTGCTCGAGCGCCTGGTTCATACCATCCCCGCGCCAGAAGGCGATATCGATGCGCCGCTGCAGGCGCTGATCATCGACTCTTGGTTCGACAACTACCTTGGCGTGGTATCGCTGGTGCGTGTGCGCCACGGGCGCGTCAAGAAGGGCGACAAGATTCTGGTCAAATCCACCGGCAAGGTGCATCTGGTCGACAGCGTCGGTGTGTTCACCCCCAAGCACACTCAGACGGCCGACCTCAAAGCTGGCGAGGTGGGCTTCATCATCGGCAGCATCAAGGACATTCACGGTGCGCCGGTGGGCGATACCCTGACCTTGTCCACGACTCCTGAAGTCGAAGTGCTGCCTGGCTTTAAGCGGATCCAGCCGCAGGTCTACGCCGGCCTGTTCCCGGTCAGCTCCGACGACTTCGAGGACTTCCGCGATGCCCTGCAGAAGCTGACCCTCAATGACTCTTCGCTGCAGTACATGCCAGAAAGCTCCGATGCCCTGGGCTTCGGTTTCCGTTGCGGCTTCCTCGGCATGCTGCACATGGAAATCATCCAGGAGCGCCTGGAGCGCGAGTACGACCTGGACCTGATCACCACCGCACCAAGCGTGATCTACGAGCTTGAACTGAAAACCGGTGAAACCATCACCGTCGACAACCCGTCCAAGCTTCCAGATGTATCGGCCGTGGCTGATTTCCGCGAACCGATCGTCACCGCGACCATCCTGGTGCCGCAGGAACACCTGGGTAACGTCATCACCCTGTGCATCGAGAAGCGTGGCGTGCAGCGCGACATGCAGTTCCTCGGCAGCCAGGTGCAGGTGCGCTACGACTTGCCGATGAACGAAGTGGTGCTGGACTTCTTCGACCGCTTGAAGTCGACCAGCCGCGGCTATGCTTCGCTGGACTACCATTTTGATCGCTACCAGTCTGCCAACCTGGTCAAGCTGGACGTACTGATCAACGGCGACAAGGTCGATGCCCTGGCATTGATCGTGCACCGTGACAATGCGGCTTATAAAGGCCGTGCGTTGACTGAGAAGATGAAGGAGCTGATTCCTCGGCAGATGTTCGACGTGGCGATTCAGGCTGCCATCGGTGGCCAGATCATTGCGCGAACGACCGTCAAGGCACTCAGAAAGAACGTACTGGCCAAGTGCTACGGTGGTGACGTCAGCCGTAAGAAGAAACTGCTCGAGAAGCAGAAGGCCGGTAAGAAACGCATGAAACAGGTAGGTAACGTGGAAATTCCACAAGAAGCCTTCCTCGCCGTGCTCAGGTTGGATAGCTAGGTCCTATGTCGCTAAATTTCCCGCTGTTGCTAGTCATCGCCGTTTTCGTCTGCGGTCTGCTGGGCTTGATCGACCTGCTGTTCCTGGCCCCGCGCCGGCGGGCAGCGATCGCCAATTACCAGGGCAGCGTCACTCAGCCAGAAATGGCGGTGGTCGAGCGCCTCAACAAGGAGCCGCTGCTGGTCGAGTACGGTAAGTCGTTCTTCCCGGTGCTGTTCATCGTGCTGGTGCTGCGGTCGTTCCTGGTCGAACCGTTCCAGATCCCTTCGGGGTCGATGAAACCGACTCTGGAAGTGGGCGACTTCATCCTGGTGAACAAGTTCTCCTATGGCATTCGCCTGCCGGTGATCGACAAGAAGGTCATCGAGGTCGGTGACCCGCAACGCGGCGATGTGATGGTGTTCCGCTACCCAAGCGACCCGAACGTCAACTACATCAAGCGGGTAGTGGGCCTGCCGGGCGACACGATCCGTTACACCAGCGACAAGCGGCTGTTCGTCAACGGTCAGCCGATTGCCGAGCAGTTGGTCGGTACCGAGCCTGGAACGTTGGGCAGTGCCGAGCTGTACAAAGAGAAACTTGGCGAAGCCGAGCATCTGATCCGCAAGGAGATGACCCGTTATCGCATGCCGCCGGACCAGCAATGGACCGTGCCGGCTGGCCATTACTTCATGATGGGCGACAACCGCGACAACTCCAATGACAGCCGCTACTGGGATGACCCGAAAATCCCGAAGGAGCTGCATGGGATGGTGCCGGATCGCAACATCGTCGGCAAAGCCTTCGCCGTGTGGATGAGCTGGCCAGAACCCAAGCTCAGCCACTTGCCTAACCTGTCGCGGGTCGGGCTGATCCATTGATACCCTTCGGCGCTGTCCTAAAGACAGCGCCGAATGCATTTCTGACATAGGCTGTGATCTCAGGGAACGAGAGTTTCGCCGCTCGCCGCGACGGACCACAGCCAAACAGTCTTTCAGGATGTTGATTTGAACAACGCGTTGAACAACCTGCGGGTGGCTGCATGAGTGCTTCCCTTGCCCGTCTCGAGCGCAAGCTCGGCTACACCTTCAAGAACCAGGAGCAGATGCTGCTGGCCCTGACCCACCGCAGCTATGCCGGGCGCAATAACGAGCGCCTGGAGTTTCTCGGTGATGCCATTCTCAACTTCGTCGCTGGCGAGGCGCTGTTCGAGCGTTTCCCGCAGGCCCGTGAAGGCCAGTTGTCGCGCTTGCGCGCTCGCCTGGTCAAGGGTGAGACCCTGGCCCGTCTGGCCCGTGGCTTCGACCTGGGCGAGTATCTGCGTCTGGGTTCGGGTGAGCTCAAGAGCGGTGGCTTCCGCCGGGAGTCGATCCTCGCTGACGCCCTCGAGGCGCTGATCGGCGCCATCTACCTGGACGCAGACATGCAGACCGCACGCGAGCGTGTGTTGGCCTGGCTGACCGATGAGTTCGAAGGGCTGACCTTGGTCGACACCAACAAGGACCCGAAAACCCGCCTGCAAGAGTTTCTGCAATCGCGCAGCTGTGAGCTGCCGCGTTACGAAGTGGTCGATATCCAGGGTGAACCGCACTGCCGAACCTTCTTCGTCGAATGCGAAGTAGTGCTGCTGAACAACAAAAGCCGTGGTCAGGGTGTCAGCCGGCGTATCGCCGAGCAGGTCGCCGCCGCCGCTGCATTGATCGCCCTGGGCGTGGAGAATGGCAATGACTGAAAACAATCCGACCCGCTGCGGTTACGTGGCCATTGTCGGCCGCCCCAACGTGGGCAAGTCGACCCTGCTGAACCACATCCTGGGGCAGAAGCTGGCCATCACCTCGCGCAAGCCGCAGACCACTCGTCACAACATGCTCGGTATCAAGACCGAGGGTGAGGTACAGGCGATCTATGTCGACACCCCCGGCATGCACAAGGCCAACGACAAAGCACTGAATCGCTACATGAACCGCAACGCGTCGGCGGCTCTGAAAGACGTCGATGTGGTGATTTTCGTGGTCGATCGCACCCGTTGGACCGACGAGGACCAACTGGTGCTCGAACGTGTGCAGTACGTCACCGGCCCCCTGATCATCGCCGTCAACAAGACTGACCGCATGGAAGAGAAGGCCGAGTTGATCCCGCACCTGCAGTGGCTGCAAGAGCAGTTACCCAACGCTGAGGTGATGCCGATCTCGGCGCAGCAGGGCCACAATCTCGACGCGCTGGAAGCTCAGATCGCCAAGCATCTGCCGGAAAATGACCACTTCTTCCCGGAAGACCAGATCACCGACCGTAGCAGCCGGTTCCTCGCCGCTGAACTGGTGCGCGAGAAAATCATGCGTCAATTGGGTGCGGAGCTTCCGTACCAGATCACCGTGGAAATCGAAGAGTTCAAGCAGCAGGGGCATGTGCTGCACATCCATGCATTGATCCTGGTCGAGCGTGACGGCCAGAAGAAGATCATCATTGGTGACAAGGGCGAGCGCATCAAGCGCATAGGTTCCGAGGCGCGCAAGGACATGGAAGTGCTGTTCGACTCCAAGGTCATGCTCAACCTCTGGGTCAAAGTCAAAGGCGGCTGGTCCGACGATGAGCGCGCCCTGCGTTCGCTGGGCTACGGCGACCTGTAACCGACCCCGATAATCGGCTTACTCTGTGGGGGCGGGTTTACCTGTGAATGCGATGGCGGCTCGACCGCCGCATTCGGCGGTGAACCCGCTCCCACAGTTGTTTGTGAAGCATAGAGATGCCACATGGACCAGCCCACCCCCCAACCGGCCTACGTTCTGCACAGCCGCGCCTACAAGGAAACCAGTGCGCTGGTGGACTTTCTCACGCCCCAAGGCTTGATGCGTGCAGTACTGCGCCGTGCGCGCGGTAAAGGCGGGAGCCTGGTCAGACCATTCGTACCTCTGGAAGTGGAGCTGTACGGTAAGGGTGAGCTGAAGAACGTCAGGCGGCTGGACACCGTTGGTATTGCTGCCTGGTTGCATGGTGATGCGCTGTTCAGTGGGTTGTACCTCAATGAACTATTGATGCGCCTGCTGCCGGCTGAGGCACCGCAACCGGAGTTGTTCGAGCATTACGCCTTGACCTTGCAGGCATTGGCCCAAGGACGTCCCTTGGAGCCGCTGCTGCGCACCTTCGAGTGGCGGCTGCTGGAGGACCTGGGCTACACCTTCTCGCTCAGCCATGACATCAACGACGACCTGATCCAGGCCGATGGTACTTACCGCCTGCGAGTCGATGCGGGCCTTGAGCGCGTGCACCTCGCCCAGCCTGGGCTGTTCAAGGGTACCGAGTTGCTGGCTCTGGCCCAGGCCGACTGGGAAGCACCGGGTGCTTTGCTTGCGGCCAAGCGCTTGATGCGCCAGGCATTGGCGGTACATTTGGGGCCAAAACCGCTGGTCAGTCGGGAATTGTTTCGCAAGCGCTGAGCACGTCGTATGCTGTGTGGCTCAAACTTCAGGAGAGCCTTTCGTGACTCACAGCAACCGCATGCTCCTCGGCGTCAACATCGACCACGTGGCGACTTTGCGCCAGGCCCGCGGCACCCGCTACCCGGACCCGGTCAAGGCTGCGCTGGATGCCGAGGAAGCAGGCGCCGATGGTATCACCGTACACCTGCGTGAAGACCGCCGGCACATCCAGGAGCGCGACGTCCTGCTGCTCAAAGACGTGCTGCAAACGCGCATGAACTTCGAAATGGGCGTCACCGAAGAGATGATGGCCTTCGCCGAACAGATCCGCCCGGCGCACATCTGCCTGGTACCCGAGACCCGTCAGGAGCTGACTACCGAGGGTGGCCTGGACGTGGCCGGCCAGGAAGCTCGGATCAAGGCGGCGGTCGAACGCCTGTCGCGTACCGGCGCTGAAGTTTCACTGTTCATCGACGCCGACGAGCGGCAGATCGAGGCGTCGCGTCGGGTCGGCGCACCGGCCATCGAGCTGCATACCGGGCGCTACGCCGATGCCCATACCCCCACCGAGGTGGCCGAGGAACTGCAGCGCATCGTCGATGGCGTGGCGTTTGGCGTCGGCCAGGGGCTGATCGTCAATGCCGGCCATGGCCTGCACTACCACAACGTCGAAGCCGTGGCTGCGATCAAAGGCATCAATGAGCTCAACATCGGCCATGCGCTGGTCGCCCATGCCTTGTTCGTAGGCTTCAAAGCGGCCGTGGCCGAGATGAAGGCACTTATCGTCGCAGCAGCGCGCTGAGCCTTTTGCGACCTCAGCAGCCCTCACGGCCCCCGCCCGAAGTTACTTGCGTGCCAACAGAGTAGCGCGACGTGGGGCCGGCAGGCCCTCGATGGTTTTGCCGTGATCATTCGGGTCGAGGAAATCGCTTAGCGACTGGTAGCGCATCCATTCGGTACTGCGCTGTTCCTCGACGCTGGTGACGCTCACGTCCACGCAGCGCACATCGCTGAAGCCTGCGCGGCGCAACCAGCGTTCCAGGGCCGGAACCGACGGCAAAAACCACACATTGCGCATCTGCGCGTAGCGATCTTCAGGCACCAGCACCTGGTTTTCGTCCCCCTCGATCACCAAGGTTTCCAGCACCAGCTCGCCGCCCTTGACCAGGCAATCCTTGAGCGCCAGCAGGTGTTCGATGGGCGAGCGGCGGTGGTAGAACACGCCCATGGAAAACACCGTGTCGAAACCTTCAAGGTTTGCTGGCAGTTCTTCCAAGGCCAACGGCAGATGCCAGGCGGGCAGTTCGGGCAGGTAGCGCTGCACGGCCTGGAACTGGCAGAAGAACAGCCAGTTGGGGTCGACGCCGATGACCATGTCTGCGCCTGCGCCCAGCATCCGCCACTGGTAGTAGCCGTTGCCGCAGCCGACATCGAGCACCCGCTTGCCTTTGAGATCCAGGTGCGGGCCTACCCGCGACCACTTCCAGTCCGAGCGCCATTCAGTATCGACGTGCACCCCGAACAGGTCGAATGGGCCCTTGCGCCAAGGCGACAAGCCCATCAACGCCTGGCGCATCTGTGCACGGGTAGCGTCATCGCACGGGCAGTCCAGGCGTAAGCCGTTGACCAGGTCGATGACGCTTGGCTGCAGGGCTGGCAGCGCCTCGAGCGCCCCGCGCCAGCGGTCAAGGTCGCCGTGTCCTTTTTCCAGCTTGGCTTGAAGTTGAGCTTGCAGGCCTTGGGACCACGCAGCCAGAGGGGTGCCCGCCAGGCGGCGGATAAGTGGAGACAGATCGATCATGGCAGGGCTATCAGCGAGGCGAAATTGAGGCATTGGAACCAGGGCACCACGTTGCCGAAGCCCGCCGCGTGCAGGCGTTCCTTATGGGCTTCGAGGGTGTCTGGCTTCATCACGTTTTCGATGGCGGTGCGCTTCTGGGCGATTTCCAGTTCGCTGTAGCCATTGGCCCGCTTGAAGTCCAAGTGCAGGTCATTGAGCAGGTCGTGCTGGTCTTCATCGGCGAAGCACAGCTTTTCAGAGAGGATCAGCGCCCCACCTGGCAGCAGCGCTTGGCGGATCTGGCCAAGCAGTGCCAGGCGTCGTTCCGGGGCGATGAATTGCAGGGTGAAGTTCATCGCCACTACCGAGGCAGGTTGCAGGGGCAGGGTGAGGATGTCGGCCTCCAGCACCTCGACCGGCAGCAATTCCTGGAACATCGAGTCCTGGGCGGTGAGGTACTGGCGGCAACGCTCGACCATGGCGGCGGAATTGTCCACTGCGATTACCCGGCAACCGTCGCTGCGCACATGCCGTCGCAGCGACTGGGTCACGGCACCCAGGGAAGCCCCGAGGTCGTACAGCGCGGTGTGGGGCTGGGCGAAGCGGGCGGCCAGCACGCCGAGGTTCTCGACGATGGTCGGGTAACCTGGAACCGAACGCTTGATCATGTCCGGGAACACGCGCACTACGTCCTCGTTGAACACGAAGTCGGGAACTTGCTCCAGAGGTTGGGCGAATAGGCGGTCGGGCTGTTTACTCACGGTGAATCCAGGCGGCTGACGATATGCAGGGCCGGCATTCTAGCCAAACCGCAGCATCGATGCATGATTGGCTGACCAGCGCTTGGCGATCAATGCACCCGTATCGCGCAATCGAAGGTCTGCACCGGGCGTACTTCCGGGGCCCAGGGTTGTTGGTAAATCAGCACCAAGTGCCCTTCACCGGCGGCGCGGGCCTGGTAGCGCCAGGTGGAGATGCCCGAACTGCCAACCAGGCCGGCGTCCTCTGGGGCGCTGTATACCTCGGGGCCTAGACTCTGCAGCACGTTGGACGCAGGGTTCTGCACCAGCCAGCGGTAACCGGTGGTGGGGTTGCTGGGCAGCGTCAGCGTAAGGCTCTGGCCGACCTGCAAGCGCTTGGGACATTCGCTTTCGGCGTCCAGTTCGACGGCATTTTTCGGCTGCTGGGCGCAGGCGGCGAGCAGGGCGAGGCTCAGGGGAACGAGCAGACGAGGTGCGGTCATGGGAGCTCCAGAGGCTGGCGATGGCCTGAGGATAACCGAAGAATGAAAGATTTTGTGCTGCCGATGCCAGGCTCTGCGCGGGTGACCACCTTAGGCAGTGGCGACCTCATGCGAGCAACTGCCTTGGCTATTTATGCCGGCCTCTTCGCGGCTTGTGCCGCGAGGAGGCCAGGACACCTCAGAACAGCACTTTGGCCACGTCTGCAAAGCGCTTGGCGAAATGCACCGTCAGGCCCTCGCGCAGGTAATCGGGCAGTTCCTCGAAGTCCCCACGATTGGGCTCGGGCAGAATTAGCTCGAAAATCTTCTGCCGCCGCGCTGCGATCACCTTCTCGCGTACGCCTCCGATAGGCAGTACCTGGCCGGTGAGGGTGAGTTCCCCAGTCATGGCTACGCCTTTCTTCGGTGCCTGATCGCGGGCAAGCGATAGCAGCGCACTGGCCATGGTGATGCCGGCACTGGGGCCATCTTTTGGCGTAGCGCCTTCAGGCACGTGCAGGTGGATGAAGGCTTCGTTGAAGAACCCTGGGTCACCGCCGAACTGCTTGAGGTTGGAGCTGACGTAACTGTAAGCAATTTCAGCAGATTCCTTCATCACATCGCCGAGCTTGCCGGTCAGCTTGAAGCCGCGGTTCAGGGTATGGATGCGCGTTGCCTCGATCGGCAAGGTGGCGCCACCCATGCTGGTCCAGGCAAGGCCAGTGATCACGCCTTTGCCAGCCAGCACCTGCTCGCTGCGGAACACCGGCATGCCCAAGGCCGCCTCCAGGTCCTTGTTGCCGATCTTGAGCTTGGCATCTGGGTCTTCCAGCAGCTTGACCACCGATTTGCGTACCAGCTTGCCCAATTGTTTTTCCAGTTGGCGCACGCCGGCTTCCCGGGCATACCCTTCGATAACCGTGCGCAGGGCGCTGTCGCTGATGCTCAGGCTGGTCTTGGCGACCCCGGCCTTTTCCAGCTGCTTGGGCCACAAGTGGCGCTTGGCGATGGCCAGTTTCTCTTCGGTGATATAACCGGACAGGCGAATCACCTCCATGCGGTCGAGCAGGGGCCCTGGGATGGAGTCGAGGGTGTTGGCGGTGCACACGAACAGCACCTTGGATAGGTCCAGGCGCAGGTCCAGGTAATGGTCGAGGAAATCGACGTTCTGTTCCGGGTCGAGGGTTTCCAACAGCGCCGATGCCGGGTCCCCTTGGTAGCTCTGGCCCATCTTGTCGATTTCGTCGAGCATGATGACCGGGTTCATCACCTCCACATCCTTGAGCGCCTGCACCAGTTTGCCCGGTTGCGCGCCGATGTACGTGCGACGGTGGCCCTTGATCTCGGCTTCGTCACGCATGCCACCGACGCTGAACCGATAGAACGGCCGGCCTAGGGATTCGGCAATGGATTTACCGATGCTGGTCTTGCCGACCCCTGGAGGGCCCACCAGCAGTACGATAGAGCCGCTGATTTCGCCCTTCCAGGCGCCAACGGCGAGAAACTCCAGGATGCGCTCTTTGATGTCGTCCAGCCCGGCGTGGTGCTGGTCGAGCACCTTGCGTGCGTGCTTGAGGTCGAGCTTGTCCTTGCCATAAACACCCCAGGGCAGGGCAGTGGCCCAGTCCAGGTAGTTACGGGTCACGGCGTACTCGGGCGAGCCGGTTTCGAGAATCGCCAGCTTGCCCATTTCTTCATCGATACGCTTCTTGGCCTGTTCGGGCAGTTTCTTGCCAGCCAGGCGCTGCTCGAATTGCTCGATATCGGCGCTGCGGTCATCTTTGGTCAGGCCCAGCTCCTGCTGGATGACCTTGAGCTGCTCCTTGAGGAAAAACTCGCGCTGATGCTCGCCAATCTGCCGGTTCACCTCGGCTGAGATTTCGTTCTGCAAGCGCGCGACTTCCACCTCTTTGCGCAGCATCGGCAAGACCTTCTCCATGCGTTTGAGCATGGGGACGCAGTCAAGGACTTCCTGCAGCTGATTGCCGGTGGCAGAGGTCAGCGCGGCGGCGAAGTCGGTGAGCGGTGACGGGTCGTTGGGGCTGAAGCGGTTGAGGTAGTTCTTCAGCTCTTCGCTGTACAGCGGATTGAGCGGCAGCAGCTCTTTGATCGCGTTGATCAGGGCCATGCCGTACGCCTTGACCTCGTCGGTGGGCTCGGCAGGCTGGCGCGGGTACTCGACCTCAACCAGGTAGGGCGGGCGGTGATGCTTGAGCCAGGTACGGATGCGCACCCGGGTCAGGCCCTGGGCCACGAACTGCAATTTGCCGTTTTCCCGGCTAGCGTGGTGCACCTTGACCAGGGTGCCGTATTCCGGCAACGCCGAAGTGTCGAAATGACGATGGTCTTCCGGCGGGGTGTCCATGAAGAACAGTGCCAGCGAGTGGTGCTCGGTCTTGGCGACCAAGTCGAGGGTTTCGGCCCAGGGCTCTTCATTGACGATCACCGGCAGCACTTGCGCCGGGAAGAACGGGCGATTGTGGATGGGGATCACATAGACCTTGTCCGGCAACTGCTGGCCGGGCAGGGCCAGGGCGTGGCCGGTACTGGCCGGGGTGTCGGATTGGTCGATTGCGCTGTGTTCGTCAGGGTGTTCGGGGAAATCCTGCTGGTCGCTCATGGGGCACCTGCGTGAATGACTATGGTGCTTAGATGGGGCGCAGGGGGATCGGTTTCAATGGTCTAGCGAGGTGTGAAGTTGCTCGACAGCAGATGAGCTGCCCGCAAAGGGAAGAGGCCCCTACAGGGCTGTGCCTGTAGGGGCTGCATGGCTTAGTCGGGAAGTTTGTAAGCGATGATGTAATCGCCCATTTTGGTGCCGAGCGAGCCGTGGCCGCCGGCGACGATCAGCACATACTGCTTGCCGTCCTTGCCTGTGTAGGTCATCGGTGTGGCTTGGCCACCCGCTGGCAGGCGAGCCTTCCAGATTTCCTTGCCATTGTTCACGTCATAGGCACGCAGATACTGGTCCAAGGTACCGCTTAGGAAGCCGACGCCACCTGCGGTGACGATCGAGCCGCCCATGCTTGGCACGCCTACCGGCATACCGATCGGTACTGGGGTGCTATCACGGGTGGTGCCATTTTTGTGTTTCCACACGACCTTGTTGGTGAACAGGTCGATGGCGGCGACATAGCCCCAGGCTGGCGCCTGGCATGGGATGCCCAGCGGCGACATGAACGGGTGCATGGTCACCGCGTACGGAGCGCCGGTATTGGGCTGCACACCACTGGTTTCACTTTCGCGTTTGCTGCCAGCGGCCACTTGCTCGCGCGGCACCATTTTCGACACGAAGGCCATGTAGTTGGGCGAGGTGAACAGCAGCTGGCGCACTGGGTCGACCGATACGCTGCCCCAGTTGAAGACGCCGACGTTGCCTGGGTATACCAGGGTGCCCTGCTCGGATGGCGGCGTGTACTGGCCTTCATAGCGCAGTTCGCGGAACTGGATGCGGCACAGCATCTGGTCGAAGGGTGTGGCACCCCACATGGCCTGTTCGGTCAGCTCTGGGCCAAGCAGGTTGAGGTCGGAACGGGCCTGGGTTGGAGCGGTGTGGTCACCTTTGACCGCGCCTTGCGGCACCGGGATCTCGCGAATCGGCACGATCGGCGTGCCGTCGCGGCGGTCGAGCACGTACAGGCTACCTTGCTTGGTCGGCACAATGATGGCCGGCTTCACGCCTTCTTTGGTCTTCAAGTGGACCAGCGTTGGCTGGCTGCCGACGTCCATATCCCACAGGTCGTGATGGGTGAACTGGTAGTTCCAGCGGGCTTTGCCGGTGGCAAGGTCAAGTGCGACCACGCCGGCGCTGTACTTCTCGGCGCCGGGGGTACGGTCGGCGCCCCATTGGTCAGGGGTCTGGTTGCCCAGGGGCAGGTAGACCATGCCAAGGTCTTCATCGACGCTGGCCAGCGACCACATGTTGGCCGAGTTGCGGCTGTACATCTTGCCAGGGGCCAATGGCTTGGTGTCGTCCGGGTTGTTGCTGTCCCAGTTCCACACCAGGTGACCATCATGCACGTCGTAGGCACGGATCACACCCGAAGGCTCGTTGGTCGACTCGTTGTCGGTGACGTGGCCACCGATGATCACCAGGCTGCGGGTGACGGCTACCGGCGAAGTGGAGTAGTAGCCGCCCGCAGTGAATGGGCCGATACCAGTGGTCAGGTCAATTGCGCCCTGGTTGGCGAAGCCTTCGCAGACCTTGCCGTTGTCGGCGTTGATGGCGATCAGGCGGGCGTCGGCGGTGGGCAGATAGAGACGGCGTGGGCAGGCTTGTGCCACGGCCTGACCGGCATCCGATACCTTCGGCGCCGGGCTGCCGTCGCGGCTGACGTAACTGTTCTCGTCGTAGTACGAAACGCCGCGGCAGGTCATGTGGGCGAAGCCCTTGAAGGTGCCGACCGGGGTCTTGATCTGCGGGTCGTAGCGCCAGATCTCGGTCCCGGTGTCCGGGTCAAGTGCCAACACCTTGCTGTGGGCGGTGCAGGCATACAACATGCCGTTGGCCTTGAGCGGGGTGTTTTCGTTGGTCAGCTCGACCGGGTCGTTATCGGTCGGCAAATCGCCAGTGCGGATGCGCCAGGCTTCTTCCAGGCGGTAGGCGTTCTGTGGGGTGATCTGGCGCAGCGGCGAATAGCGGTCGCCATGCTCGGTACGGCCGTAGGCCTGCCAGTCGCCATCCGGCATGGCCGGTGCAGCGGCGCCCATTTCACTGCTGTCGCGGCCCAGCTCGCCGAACACTTCACCTGGGTGAGTGAACTGGCTACCCAAGGCGCAAGCACCCGAAGCCAGCACGGCAACGCTGAGCAATGCGGTGTTGGCTTTGGCAGCGGGGCCGATCAGTGGGCGACGAGCCCACGGTAGCAGCAGCACCACGCCAATGGCGAACCAGATGGCCAGGCGCGGCACCAGTTGCCACCAGTCCAGGCCCACTTCGTGCAAGGCCCAGGCAGTGCTGCCCAGCAACACCAGGCCATAAAGGCCCAGGCCAAGGCGGCGGCTGGCCAGCAACAGGGCGCCCGATACGGCGAAGCCGAGACCGGCGATCAGGTAGTACAGCGATCCGCCCAGTTGGCTCAGCTTGATGCCGCCGGCCAGCAAGGCCAGGCCCATCAGCAGCAGCAGCACGCCCATCAGGCGCGGGAGCCAGCGGGTTCCTGGATTGGCACCGTCAGTGCTCATTTTAGGTTCTCCGTTATGTGAAGTTGGTCAGTTTGAATGGGGTCAGAATGTGCTTTGAATCTTGAGGCCGCCGACCAGCGCGTCGTCGACGTGCGATACCCCGCCCGGATGGCGGATGTACTGAAGGTTAGGGCGCACGGTGAGCCAATTGGCCAAGTGAATGCCGTAATAGAGCTCGGCGCTGTACTCGGTGTCTTGCACCGGCAGGTAGCCTGGGTTGTCGTAGTCGTCCAGGCCGGCCACCTGGTTGGCCAGGCGGGCGTTTTTGCGGTAGGCGGGGTTGGCGTGCACGCGGGCGAGAGCAAAGCCAATGTCGTCCTTGGCGCGGGCGTCAAAGGGGCCTTTGTAAACCAGTCCTGCTTGAACATAGTTATCGATGACATTGGTTTTCTTGTCGTGCATCGTGGCGTTAGCGAACAGGGTCAGGCCGCGTGACTGGTCGGATGCCAGCGAAGTGATCTGCTGCTGCGCTCCAAGCCACACGCCATGCTTGCTCGAACTGCTGCGGTAGGCGGCGCCACTGAGGGCGGCCGGCTGGCCGTTGCTGTCCTTCAGAACATCCTGTGCCTTGGCATTACTGTAGTAGTAGCCGGCGCGATATTCCCCTTTCAGGCCTTTGACGTGCGGGCTCCACACCAGTTCGATCGGCATTACAGCACCTTGCGTGCCGCTGCCGCTGAGCTTGAAACCATTGCCTGATTCAAGGTTCGACGGATTCTGCTCGTACACGCCAACCTGGGCATACAGCGCGGGGGTCAGGTCATAGCGCACGCGCATCGCCCACTGGCTGACCGGCCAGTTGTACCAGATGCCGCCCACCCAGTTGCCTACCTGCGAGCCACAGAAGGCCAGGTTTTGGAAGTCACACGGGAAGCTGTTGAAGTCCTCGCCTTCGCCGAAGCGGCCGACTTTAACGTCCAGGGCGCCATCGAAATACTTCTGCTTGATCCACATCTGCGTCAGCCGCCAGGTCTGGCCACGGCCCCAGACTTCCTGGGCGGAGGTAAAACCGCCGACACGAGGGTCGTTGATACGGTCGTTGCTGATGTTGTCACCATGGCGTTCGGTGACGGTCAGCTGGGCCTCGGTGTCGTTCCAGCCGAGGATCTTTTGCAGGTCCAGATGGCTGGTGAAGGTGAATTGGTCGCTGTAACGCGCTGTGCGGTCATGATCAAACCCGCCATGCAGGTTGCTGCCCATCTCGCCGGTGTAGCCGAGGGTGAAGTCGTAGCCTTGCGCTTGCAGCGCGCTGCGGGTGCCGCCCCAGTCGCCGAACATCCAGGGTGAGTCCTGGGTGAATGCGTCGCTGGCATTGGCTGTGGCGGGTAGGCCTGCAGCCAGGGCGATGAAAGCCAGGCTGGTGTAGCGGGGTTTGGGCAGTTGGAACATGAGATAGCGCTGTCTTTTTGATTTTTGAGAAAACGGCAAGCGCATCGAGGAGGTAACTCTTCGATGGTGATGGCTTATAGGTATGTTGGATGAAGCGATTCAGCTGCGGCGGGAGGATATAGGGGAAGCCATAGAAAAAAAAGACAAATTGTCGCAGTTCATTGTTGCAGTTCTGGTAACAAACCTCCGTGCGTTGGCCAGCGCCCATGCTGTGAATCAGCGTGCTCACCCGCGCCTACCATGCAGTGTTGAACTCTGCACTCGCGAGTGAACCGCTGCTCTGGTAGTTACTTCAGGTCAAAATGTGGTTCGCAAGCCCACCTCAACGCTGCGCCCTGGTGCCGGCGCGATATCTCGCAGAATCGAGCTGGCGTAGCGCACGGTCTGGTCCGTCAGGTTCTCACCGCGCACAAAGGCCAGCCACTGGCTCTGGCCAACGTCGAAGCGGTAGCCGACGCTGGCCCCAAGGGTGGTGTAGCCGGCAGTGCTGGTTTCATTCTCAGGCTTGCGGTGCTGCGATGCGGCATGTTGTACATCAATGCGAGCCTGCCAGCGCTCGAGTTCCCAAACCAGGCCACTGTTCAAGCGCAGTGGCGCAATGCGTGGCAGCGGCTGGCCATTGTCGAGGTTCTTGGCCCGGGTGTAATCGCCGGACAGCTCCAGCGCGAAACTGCCCAAGCGGTTCTCGGCCAGCTGCCAGCGGTCCTGGGCTTCAATGCCGTAGAAGCGTGCGCGCACGCCTTGATACTGGTATTCAGGGAAGCCGCTGTGATCGTGGTCATCGTCTTCATGGTCATGGTCGTGGTCATGGCCTTCACGCACATTTCCGGTGCCGATCAGGCCTATATAGTTGCGGAAGTGGCTGTAGAACACCCCAACGCTCCCTTTGTGGGTGCCATTGTCGAAGCGCAGCGCCAGGTCGGTGGAAATGGCCTTTTCCTTGGTCAGGTTCGGATCACCGACTTCATAGGCGCCGGTAGCCACATGGGCGCCGTTGGCGTAGAGCTCGTAGAACGTTGGCGCCCGCTCGGTGTAGCCGAGGTTGGCGGCCAGCGACCAGATTGGGTCGAGCTGATACACCGCACCCGATGACAGGCTAAAGGCGTTGAAGCTGCTGGCGCTGTCGGCGTCGGCGAATGTGGCGTTGCCCTTTGCGTCGGGGTCGACACGGGTGTGCTCCATGCGGGCACCAAGGCTCAGTTTCAGGTGCTCGGAGGCCTGCCACTGCTCAAGCATGAACAGCGCCAGGCTGTCGGTGTCGGTGTGGGGGACAAATGCTTCCTCACCCAGGGCGGAAAACTCATTGCGGCTGACCTGGGCACCGACCACGCCTTCAAGCGGGCCAAGGGGTTGATGGCGGGCTTCTACGCGTGCCTCGTAACCTTTGTTGCGGAAGGTGGTATGGACTTCGCCTTCTTCGATTTCGCGATGTTCGTAGTCGGTGTAGCCGGCATCGACCTTTACCGAGGTGAAAGGGCCGGTCAGGTCGCGCAGTTGTGAGGTGAAGGCGTAATGGTCCTGCTTCATGTCCAGTCGCACACCAGGCTCTGCCACCGAGCCGTAGTTGCTGTCGTAGCGGCTGTAGGACAGGCCGGTATAGCCATGCTCCCAATTGTAGGAACCACCGATGGCGCCGCCGTCCTGACGGCCGTCGCTGTTCGCTAGGCGGTGACGGCTGCCTGGTGCGTCGGGGTCGCGCACCTTGGCGCTTTGCGCGTAACCGGGAATGCGCAGGTCATTGAACTGGCGGCTGTTGGCGTCCAGGTGCAGAGCGAACGTGCCGTTACCGGCCTCAAGCTTTCCGGCACTGCTGCGTGTGGTGTCGGCGCCGCCGTAGCGCAGTTCACCAGCGCCATGGATGCCCTCTATAGGCGAATCGGGGATGCGGTTATCGAAGGTATTGATCACCCCGCCAATGGCGTTACCGCCATAGAGCAAGGCGGCAGGGCCGCGGATGATTTCCACGCGCTCGACCGTGACCGGGTCCAGCGGCACAGCGTGGTCATAAGAAAGCGACGAAGCATCCAACGCACCCACACCGTTGCGCAGGATACGGATGCGGTCGCCATCGAGGCCCCGAATTACCGGGCGGCTGGCACCTGGGCCAAACCAGGTTGAGGCAACGCCGGGTTGCCTGTTCAAGGTTTCGCCAAGGCTGGCGTGCTGTTGTTGCAGCAATTGGTCGCCTTCGAGCACGGAACTCGGTGCAGCCGATTCACGGTTACCCAGCGGGTTGCCGGTGATGATCTGAGGTTCAAGTTCCACTGCCTGGGTGGGAGAGGCGGCCAGGCACAGGGCGACAGCGATGGGGGAGAGGCGAAGCGGTATGTACAGCATGGGGATGGGGCGTTCCTTGGCAGTCATGTTTTATTGTTACAATATAACATCTCTATTTCAGCACAGCCCTTTTTCCCCTGCCAGCGGTTTTTCAACACATCACACAGGTCCCGCCTGCCTCTACACTCGTGTAAGGTGCGCATCTTTGTAATGGAGCACTGGCATGAGTACGGCCCAACACAACGCGTTGCATGGTAAGACCCTCGAACAGATCCTCACTGAGCTGGTGGCGCACTACCAATGGAAGGGCCTGGCCGAGCGCGTTGATGTGCGCTGTTTCAAGAGCGACCCGAGCATCAAGTCGAGCCTGACCTTCCTGCGCAAGACGCCTTGGGCGCGGGAGAAGGTCGAGCAGCTGTACGTACAACTGCAGCGCCGGGGCTGATATGCCACGGCGCCCCTGGCTGACGTCGATGGCGTTGCTTGGCTGGTTTGCTCTTACGGTGCAGGTCTATCTAGTGCTGCTGGCGCGCTGGCAGGAGCAAGCCAGCTTGATTGGCGGCCTGATCAATGTGTTCGGCTATTTCACGGTGCTGACCAACACTTTGGTTGCCACGGTCCTGAGTTATGCGGCGTTCGGCCGCGAATCTGCGGCCAAGCGTTTCTTTCTGACGCCGGCTGTGAGCTCTGCGGTGGCGGCCAGCATCATGTTGGTGGCGCTCGCTTACAGCATACTGTTGCGTCACCTATGGCACCCAGAAGGCTGGCAGTGGCTGGCCGATGAGCTGCTGCACGATGTGATGCCGTTGCTGTTCACCCTTTACTGGTGGTTCGAGGTGCCCAAGGGCAGCCTGCGGCTCAAGCACCTAGGGATCTGGGCACTGTACCCTGCGGTATATTTCGCTTATGCGCTGTGGCGGGGAAGTGAGATCGGGGCTTATCCGTACCCGTTCATCGATGTGGCAAGCCTGGGGTATGGGCC
The DNA here is from genome assembly GCF_017491595.1 of Pseudomonas sp. 51_B. Lineage (NCBI taxonomy): Bacteria > Pseudomonadati > Pseudomonadota > Gammaproteobacteria > Pseudomonadales > Pseudomonadaceae > Pseudomonas > Pseudomonas sp. 51_B. Next base: position 107,939 of record NZ_JAFGYW010000007.1, on the reverse strand, counting down.
GGTGTTACTCAACGCCCTTGGGGTATTGGCGGGTTTCTGGGCGATCGGGTTGGTATTGCTGGGGTTGGATCGGTGGCGGGGAAGGGACAGGTTGGCTTGACCTGCACTGGCCAGTGCTCGGGTAAACCCGCTTACACCGCAGATGCTCGGACGGTGAATCCGTGCAGTACTGGTGAAACCGGGCGCAGCGGTGCGCAGGCCAACGCCGCAGGGAGCAGCCAAGCACCTTGGGTGGGTTTACCCGCGAACTGGCCAATGCACGAGAGAACCCATTACGCGTGGTCGCCACCCCCATCGGCACGCCAGTAAGCGGCGGCCTTGAGAGCATCTTCAGCGATACCTTTTTCCAGCAGCAGCGCCTTAGCCTGCCGGGTTAGCGCTTTTTCCAGCGCCACCCAGCTGTACAGCTTGCCTTCGGGCAGGCTTAAATCTTTCAGCAACGCCAAAAGGTCTTGGTCCCGCTTGACCCACATGACTTCCACCTGCGCTGCGCTGGGCAGAGGTTGGCGCTCGTGCTCATCCTCGATCTGGATCACGGCCAGCACACGGCGCCCGGCTGGCAATTCCTGCAGACGCCGGCCAATGGCCGGGATTGCTGTTTCGTCACCCACCAGCAGGTAGCTGTCAAAGATATCCGGCACCACCATCGAAGCCCGTGGCCCGGCGATGTTCAGCACCTGCCCAGGGGTTGCCTGGGCCGCCCAAGTGGAAGCGGGGCCGTCGCCGTGCAGCACGAAATCGATATCCAGCTCGTTGGCCTGCAAGTCGATCCGCCGAGGCGTGTACTCGCGCATGGTTGGCCGGGTTGCGCCATCGCCCCCCAGTTGTCGGGCGTCGATAGCCTGTTGTTGTTCGGCGTTTTCGGCGAACAGCAGCTTGATGTGGTCGTCGCTGCCCAGGCTAGTGAAACCTTGCAACTCCTCACCCCCGAGGGTGATGCGGCGCATGCGCGGAGTCAGGTCGGTGACGCGTAGTACGTGCAGGCGACGTTGACGGATTTCGTGGTTGACGCGGTGAATGGTGTCACTCATGAGGGTTCTCCCTGACCGGTTCGGCCGGCCCGCAGGCGATGGCTTTGGCAGTGTCGTTGAGCAGGTTGCGCACCCGCTCGATTTCTTCAGGCGTCCAGCGGCCACTGTGCATGTGCAGGGCGTGGCGCAGGTTGCCAACCGCTTCATGGATTTCAGGTGGGCGGTCATGGCCACGCAAGGCGCGCTTGCTGACCTCGATACGCATGCGTACGCCGTCCAGGGCCACTGCCTGGTCGGCCAGCGCGTTGCGGCCCGCTGCAGTAATGGCGTAAAGACGTTTGCTGCCATGCACCTGGCCGCTGATCAACTCGGCTTCTTCGAGGAAGTTGAGGGTGGGGTAGATCACGCCAGGGCTTGGTGAGTAGCTGGCGTCGAAGAGGTTTTCGATCTGCCGGATCAGGTCGTAGCCGTGGCCTGGTTGCTCAGCCAGCATCGACAGCAACAGCAGCTTGAGGTCACCGGGTGCGAAGACCCGCGGGCCACGCTCACCGCGAGGGCGACGTTCAAAAAGGTCATGGGTGCCATGGTCACGCATGATGAGTTTCCTGTGTTTCGATATATCGCAAGATATTACTCAAGATATATCTAAACACAAGTCGCTAAATGCGGATAATTATCATCTAACTTTTAGATGGATCGCTGCCACGCATGGCAACCTGCGGTGGTTTGCATTCGTTGGGGTTACCCGGCTGCAGGTAAGGCATCAGGATCGGGGCCATGCCCTTGAGCACTTGCACCGGCAATGCCGAAGTGAAGGTGAAAGCCTCCGCAGTGCGCCCCGGCACGAAGGCAGTCAATGTGCCGAAGTGATTGTCGCCGAGGTAGAAAACGAACGTGGCCGTACGGTTGAGCGAGCGCGAGCCAATCAGGCGGCCGCCGGCGCCAAAGCTTTCGATACGGTTGTCGCCGGTGCCGGTCTTGCCACCCATCACCAACGGTGTGCCGTCATTGAGCTTGAAACTTCCGGAGATCCGCCTTGCAGTACCTGCGTCGACCACCTGCGACATGGCGCCTTTGAGTGCGCGAGCCACTTCCACTGGCAGAATCCGCACACCACGATCCGGGTCGCTGATCAGCTTGGTTTCATAGGGCGTATTGGCGGCAAAGTGCAAGGTATCGATGCGCAGCGTAGGCAGGCGCACACCGTCGTTCTGGATGATACCCACCAGCTCCGACAGCGCCGCCGGACGGTCGCCGGAACTGCCGATCGCGGTAGCCAGTGAGGGCACCAGGTGGTCGAACGGGTAGCCGACGCGCTTCCAGCGCTGGTGTATATCCAAGAACGCCTCGATCTCGACCATGGTGCGTATACGGCTGTCACGCGCCCCCTGATGACGGCTCTTGAACAGCCAGCCATACACTTCCTGGCGCTCGAAACGGCTGGCGTTGACCATTTCGCTGAGGGTGGAGCTCGGATGCTTCAACAGGTAGCCCAGCAACCACAGATCCAGTGGATGCACCTTGGCGATGTAGCCCTGGTCCGGTAGGTCGTACTTGCCGGGGCCATAGGCTTCGTACATCTCTGCCAGTTTGCCGTCGGTGAGCTTGCCCAGGGCGAGCTTGTCGTCCTTGCTATGGGCGCGCACGAAGGCGTTGAAGGTTTCCTGGCTGGCTTCCGGGAACAGGTAGCGGTGCACAGCCGCAAGGCGCTGCGGCGTGGCGCGCATGCTGTCGAGGAAGGTGTCCAGGCGCTGCTGCGAAGTCTTGCGCTGGTATTTCTTCCAGAAACGCATCAGGTAGCTGGTGCCTTCCTTGTCGGCGAAGCGAGCCAGGTATTCCTGGCGGCGCGGGTCAGCGTCGTCCTTGAGCAGTGGTACGCGGTTGTAGGGCTGTTGGTAGGTGACATAGCGCACCAGGTCGCGCATCAGCCGAATGAACGGCAGGTTGATCGACTCGCGCAGGGCATCCTTGAGGGTGGGGTTACGGTTGTTGTCTTCCTTGCGGAAGTTGTTGAACACATGCATGCCGCCGCCGGTGAAAAACGCCTCGCCGGTGTTTGCCGAGTACTTGCGCTCCAGCGCTGCATCGAGCATGGCGTCCAGGCTTTGGTTCTTGCTGTTTTGCGCCAGCCACTCCAGTGACCATTGAGTGATGCGGTCCAGTTCGGCGACGTCCACCTTCTTCAGCTCGCCCGGGGATTTGCCGGCGTATTTGTCATGCAGTTCGGCAATGATTTCAAGGTAGGTGGTCAGCACACGCAACTTGGCGGTCGAGCCCAGCTCCAGCTTGCTGCCTTCGTTGATGTCGAAGGGTTGGTTGGTGCTGTCGGTCTGCACCCGTACCCGCGAACCATCGGCGGTGCGCTCGAACAAGGTGAAGCTGTAACTGACTTGGTCGGTGGTCTTGGCGGTGAGCAGACGTTCGCCGATCAGGCCCATTTGTGCAGCGAACTGTGGGTCGGCGAGGTTTTTCAGGTACTGGCTGACTTGCACTTGCAGGTCGGCCTGCAGGGTGCTGGTGGCCGAAAGGTCCAGCCGGTCAAGGTCGTACAGTGGGCGGTTGAGCATGGCTGCCAGGCGATTGCGGGCCAGGCTGATACCTTTGTTGGTGATGATTGGCACGATGGTCGGCTGCGCCACCCAATCGCGATACACCGCCTTGCTGGCCAGCGCCGCATCGGCCAGCGGCTGATCGATGATGTGGTTGGCGGCCAGCACGCGGATATGTGAGTCGGTAAGCTCTGCCAATTCGACCCGCCCTTTGGACAGGTAATGCGAAGGGCGGCGTTGAGCAATCATCAGCGACAGCACCTGCCGCAACGCCAGGCCCCGGGCAGCCATGCTCTGCGGGTCAGTGGCCGTGGAGGTCAACGCCTGGTTGACTTGATCGAAATCGGCGCCGTACCACACCCGCAAGCCTTCGGCCATGCCGTGCACTTCGCCATGGCCGGGCACCGCCGACAGCGGCACGCTGTTGAGGTAGTCCCGCACGATCCGCTGGCGCGCCTGGCTGGTATCTGGGCCGCCCTGGTAGGCACGCACGCTCGCCGAGATCATCTGGCGGATTTTTTCCGCGCCACTGACGGTCAGGCCATCGGGCGAGTGTCGGTATTTCTCCAGTTGAGTAGCCAGGGTGCTACCACCAGCGGATTGGCCCGGCAGTGCCAGGTACTTGGCCACTTGGCTGTAGGCAGCTTTGGCAAAGCGCGGCCAATCGACAGCCGGGTTATTGCGCACATCCTTGGTATCGAGCAAGTCGCGGTTCTCGATGAACAGCAGGCTATTGACCATCACCGAAGGGATGGAGGCGAAATCCGGGTACAGATGCTGCGGGTAGTTGTACTGGTAAAGCGTGTCGCCCCGGCAGTCGGTAATTGACAGACCTGCCTGGATCTTTTCGATGTAAGGGGCGAACAGGCCGTGATTGACGTAACTCATCAGCGCGGGGGAAAAGCGTACTTGCTCGCTGATCAGATAATCGCGTTTAAGTAGGCGTGGCAAAAATTCACCCAGCCCACTGTAGCCCAGGCGTTTGTCGAAAGGCCCTTCACCCGGATACACAATGGCATCGCTCGGCCCCGGCTGCAGCGAATAGGTGAGGGTAGTGGCCAACTTGCTGAACTCACGGGATTGCAGGTTGGAAGTGCGGAACTCGTCATACGCTGCGAAACCGATGGCAATCAGGGCTACCAGCACGATCAGGATGATCAGCCGCCACCAGAGCCTGCGCTGACGAGGTGGCTGTGGTTGTGGCGCGCTGGCTGGTGGTGCATCTGTTGCTTGCGTTGTACTTGGTTCCGATTGCCACAGTGCGCCCATAGTCTTCAATCCGGCCGGGTATTTTCGTCTTGCTTGTCTGAAGCTTAGACGTTGACAGCAGCAGGTGAAGAAATTGTCGGACAAGGAAAAACTGACCGAACGCTTTGCGCCCAGGGTTTGGCTTCGGTCCTGATGGGGGTGAGGCACAGTCGGGTAAGCACCCAGGTTCCCGGAAACTCTTGCTGATTTTTCACGTTTATATAGCGAAAACGCCTATACCGAACTTCCTATACTGCCCGACCCTTCGCCCTGCCGACCGCTCTGGGCCGGCATGCAGGGTGGCCCACAAGGCCAGCCTGGCAAGCCAACACTGTGCCTATCGGCACAGCCGGTGCTGCACGAAGGTCAAATCCAATAACAAAATGAGGTTGTATTGCTATGCCAGTCGGCAACCATCCTGCCCCGGCCCAGCCCGCACAGGGCGGCCCGCTCAAGCGAGAGTTGAGCGAACGCCACATCCGTCTGATGGCCCTGGGCGCCTGTATCGGCGTCGGCCTTTTCCTCGGTTCGGCCAAAGCCATCGAAATGGCCGGCCCCGCAATCATGCTTTCCTACATTATCGGCGGCCTGGCCATTCTGGTGATCATGCGCGCCCTAGGCGAGATGGCCGTACATAACCCGGTCGCCGGCTCGTTCAGCCGCTACGCCCAAGACTACCTGGGCCCGCTGGCGGGCTTTCTGACCGGCTGGAATTACTGGTTTCTGTGGCTGGTGACCTGTGTCGCGGAAATCACCGCCGTGGCCATCTACATGGGTATCTGGTTCCCTGACGTGCCACGCTGGATCTGGGCCCTGTCGGCGCTGGCCAGCATGGGGGCGGTCAACCTTATCGCGGTGAAAGCATTCGGCGAGTTCGAATTCTGGTTCGCCTTGATCAAGATCGTCACCATCATCGCCATGGTCGTTGGCGGCATCGGTGTAATCGCGTTCGGCTTGGGCAACGGGGGCGTTGCCGTGGGTATCTCCAACCTGTGGAGCAACGGCGGTTTCATGCCCAATGGGGTGACCGGCGTGCTGATGTCGTTGCAAATGGTGATGTTCGCTTACTTGGGCGTCGAAATGATCGGCCTGACCGCCGGGGAAGCACGCAACCCGCAAAAAACCATCCCTCAGGCCATCGGCTCGGTGTTCTGGCGCATCCTGTTGTTCTATGTTGGCGCACTGTTCGTGATCCTGTCCCTGTATCCGTGGGACGCCATCGGCAGCCAGGGCAGCCCGTTCGTCATGACCTTCGAGCGCTTAGGGATCAAGACGGCTGCCGGCATCATCAACTTCGTGGTGATCACCGCCGCGCTGTCCTCGTGCAATGGCGGTATCTTCAGCACTGGCCGCATGCTCTACAGCCTGGCTGAGAATGGCCAGGCGCCCGCCATCTTCGCCCGCACCTCGAAAAGTGGCGTGCCGCGCAATGCCTTGCTGCTGTCCATCGCCGCGCTACTGCTGGGGGTTCTGGCCAACTACCTGGTACCGGAGAAGGTGTTCGTCTGGGTGACTACGATCGCGACCTTCGGCGCCATCTGGACCTGGGTGATGATCCTGTTGGCCCAGATCAGGTTCCGTGCAGGCCTGTCCAGCGCTGAGCAGAAGGCGCTCAAGTACCGCATGTGGCTGTGGCCACTGAGTTCCTACCTGGCTCTGGCATTTCTGGTGCTGGTGGTGGGGCTGATGGCGTACTTCGAGGATACCCGCGTGGCGCTGTACGTCGGCCCGGCATTCCTGCTATTGCTGACCGTGCTCTATTACGCATTGCGCCTGGCGCCGAAACAGGCGCGCAATGAGGCCAGCAGCGCGTGTTGATGCCCAGCCGCTAGGGCCGCCTGGCGGCCCTCTCGCGCTAGCCTGGCCTTGTCAGGCAGCCACATCATCGTGCGGTTCGAAGCTGTCTGCCCGGGCTAGTTGCCACATGCGCGAGTAGAACTGCCCATCGACTTCCCCGGTCAGCAGTTCGCCCGGCTTGAGGAACACATGCATCTGCGAGAACAGCTTGATCTCGGTCGCTGACACGCGCCGCACAAGGTGCTTGGCTTCCAGCTGCGCTGGGTGCTCCAGGCCCGCGGCCGCCAGCATTTCAGCCAGCGCGCGCAAGGTGTTGTGGTGGAAGTTCAGCACCCGCTGGGCTTTGTCCGGCACTACCAGGGCACGCTGACGCAGTGGGTCTTGAGTGGCCACGCCGGTCGGGCACTTGTTGGTGTGGCAACTTTGCGACTGAATGCAGCCGATGGCGAACATGAAGCCGCGTGCCGAGTTGGCCCAGTCGGCGCCGATGGCCAGCACGCTTGCGATGTCGAAGGCGCTGACGATCTTGCCGCTGGCACCGAGCTTGATCTTGTCGCGCAGGTTCAGGCCCACCAAGGTGTTGTGCACGAACAGCAGCCCTTCGCGCAGCGGCACGCCGATATGGTCGGTGAACTCGACCGGTGCGGCGCCTGTGCCACCTTCCTTGCCGTCGACGACGATGAAGTCTGGCAAAATGCCGGTTTCCAGCATGGCTTTGGCGATGCCCATGAACTCCCATGGGTGGCCGAGGCAGAACTTGAAGCCCACCGGTTTGCCGCCCGACAGTTCTCGCAGCTGAGCAATGAAGTGCATCATCTCTATCGGTGTTGAGAAAGCGCTGTGCCGTGACGGTGAGATGCAGTCCTCACCCATCAGTACCCCACGGGTTTCGGCGATTTCCTCGGTCACCTTGTGCTTGGGCAAAATCCCGCCATGGCCGGGCTTGGCGCCTTGGCTCATCTTGATTTCGATCATCCGCACCTGCGGGGTGCGAGCCTGGGCGGCAAAGCGTTGCGGGTCGAAACGGCCATCAGCGGTGCGGCAGCCAAAGTAACCGCTGCCCAGTTCCCAGACCAGGTCGCCACCGTTTTCGCGGTGATAGGGGCTGATGCTGCCCTCGCCGGTGTCGTGGTGGAAATTGCCCAGCTTCGCCCCTTTGTTCAGGGCGCGGATGGCGTTGGCACTGAGTGAGCCGAAACTCATGGCCGAAATATTGAAGATCGAAGCCGAATAGGGCTGGCTGCATTGCGGGCCGCCGATCGTGATTCGAAAGCTGGCCGGGTCGCTCAGGGGCGCAGGGCGCATGGAGTGGCCGATGAACTCAAAGCCTGCCTCGTAAACGTCGATAAGCGTGCCAAAAGGTTTGTCCGAGGGTTCGTTCTTGGCCCGTGCGTATACCAGCGAGCGCTGTGCGCGGGAGAACGGCAGGGCGTCACTGTCGGCTTCGAGCAAGTACTGGCGAATTTCTGGGCGGATGGCTTCGACCAGGTAGCGAATGTTGCCCAGGATCGGGTAATTGCGACGTACCGCGTGGCGTTGCTGCAGAAGGTCGAACACCCCGATCAGGCTAAGGGCTGCAGTGGTAAGGGTGAATGGCCATAGCCATTGATGATGCAGCAGAGGCAGGCTTGCCAGGGTGAACAGGACGCAGGCGGTGAAGAAGGCATAACGGCTCAGAAGTGACAGGCTCATACGGGGTCCTTGCTATGGCGCGGTCAGGCTCAGGGCCTGGGGCAAACTTCGACCATAGCCAAGTCCAGTCGCGCTGCACAATTAAATAGTGCGGGCGAGCGTCAATGCCGTTGCGCCGCAACGCGGCCCAACGGCCTCAGATAACACTCGATTCACTGTCGGCAAAACCACATGCTTTCAGGGTGAGCATCAAACACACCCACTATTTCGCATCGAGCCGGGCATTCCCTGCCGTGATGCTCGCGAGCAGGCATCGGAATTGATGGGCTATGTGCGAGAGCTGACCATCATCGGCCTGATGGACGTGAAACCGATGATGATCTGGGTATCCCATTACCTGAGCGCCATGGCCAAGGCATTGATGGATGATGCCGAGCTGGGCATGGCCGGATAGGTATTGGCGAAAGGTTCGCAGCGCCCGGCAGACCGAGCGCCACCCGGCTGGGCTCGATCTCAAAGGTGCTGCAACCCTGCCGGCATCCTCAGCAATTTCTCCTTCCAACTCGCCTGTTCCTGCGCCGACCCTTCGACCAGATAGCTGTATCGCCCAGCTATGCGCACGGCTACAGGCACGCCATCGCGATACAGCAGCCGGTTACCGCTGACCGCCGGCACTTTCGCGCCTGGCAGCAGCGCCCCGATCAAGTTCAGCGGGTCGCTTGCACTGACCACCACCAGCGTCTGTTCCAACGGCCGCCGGCGCACTTGCCTGAGCAAGCCGACTGCCTCCGGCAATGCGAATTGCTCACCAGCTAGCCCAGCAATGAAACGTCCCCCGCGTATTTCGCCACGCGCCTCCAGCCGCTGGTAGCAGCGCAACAACTCACGCCAGGGCGGCAGCACATCGCTTTCCCTTTCCAGCAGGCGCCAGCAAATCACGCCGTAACGTTGCAGCAGGGCGCGGGCGATATGTTCCGTGCGCAGGCTATGGTCGATGCTCGCCCCGCCCCGGCGCAGCAATGCCCAGCGCCCGGCATGGGCCATGCTGCTGGAAAGCGGCGGGTGAACACGGCGGCTGCCGCGCGAGGAGCGTTTGGCCGCGGGGGTGATCAAGCTGCGCAGCCCGGCAAAGCTGTCAGCGCCGACCAGGCCTGCGCCGACCAGCTGCTGCAAGGCCGTCTCCAGTTCACTGGGCAGCAGGCGCGCTTCTTGTGTCAGTTCGTCGAAGAACAACGCGCCCTGTGCTTGCAAGGCTTGCAGTACGCGTTGCGCCCGCCCGCCGAGTGCTTCGTGGTCAGGCTCAGGGGCAAGGCTGCGCCACTGGCCCAGGTGCTCACGTGGCAGCAGCACCACAGGTGTACTGGACAAAGTATTGCTGGCCACCGTGCCGGCCATCCGGCTCCAGGCGAACTGCCCACTGCGGCAGGCATCGTCCAGCCAGTGTGGGCTGTAGTCCTTGATTCGCGCAGGCAGCAGTTCTGCTTCCCAGGCACCGGCTGCACTGGGGAAGCCCTGTAGCTGGCCGAGTATTTGCGCCACTGCCTGCGGGCCGCGCAGGCGCTCGTCGGCGGTCAGGTGTTGCCAGTCGAACAGAAAACGCATGAAGTCCTGCAGGCTGACCGGTTCGATTTCCCGGCGCAGGCGTTTGACCGTGTAGCGATGGATGCGTGCCAGCAGGTGGCGTTCACACCATTGCAGCGCGACTGCCGCTGGGCTGAAGTGGCCGCGCAGTACATAGCCTTCGGCTTCCAGGCCGGCCAGTGCCTGTTCGATCTGCGCCGCAGGCTTGCCCAAGGGCTCGCAGATCTGCGCCAGGCTCAGGGGGCCGTGGCCGCTCAAGCGGGCGCGCAGCAGCTCTTTCAACGCGCTTTCAGGGTCGATGCTTTGGTCGAAGCCGGGCAGGGGCTTTAGGGCGGGCGCAAGGTGCGCTGCCGGGTACAGCGTTTGCAGCAGGCTCTGACGCTCGCGCGCGAGCCAGAGGTTTTCATCGACCAGCTGCAAAGCCCGCCCAGCCTTGGCCAGTTGCCGCAGCAGCAGTGGCCAGCTCGGGTTAGCCTGGGCTTCATTCTCGCTGACAACGCCCAGGCTCATCAGTGCCTCGTGCATTTCGTCGGCATTGCTCGGCTGGGGCCAAGCTTCAGTCTGCACCGCAACAATGGCGTCGGCGTCCAGCGCGCCCAGGTCATCGCTGTTGTGCACCTCGCTCCAGCGCCGGTTGAGCACTGCCTGAGTGCGTCGTTCCTCCAGCGGCGCGTCGTCCAGAAAGGCGTACGGCCGTGCATTGAGAATGGCTGCGGCCAGCGGCGACGGCGCTGGCAGATCACGGCACAGCAGGCGCATCTGGCCGCTTTCGATGCGCCGCAGCAGCGCCAGCCAGCCTTCGCTGTCCATGGCTTCGTGCAGGCAGTCGTCGAGCGTCTGCTCGATCAGCGGGTGGTCGGGAATCTGCCGGTCGCCGGCGATGTTTTCAAGGCAGGCAATCTGGTCAGGGAACACCGCGGCAATCAGGTCCTCACCCTTCATGCGCTGGATCTGTGGTGCTACCTTGCGCCCGCCGACGAAACGCGGCAGCGCCATGGCCACGCCAGCGTTCCAGCGCCAGCGCACGCCGAACAGCGGTGCGTCCAGCAGCGCCTGGATCAACACCTGTTCAGCGTTGCGGCTGTTCAGAAAACGCCACACTTCATCGAGCTCGAAGCTGTGGCTGGTGGATAGCGAAAGCACGATAGCGTCTTCACTGGCCGCTGCCTGCAGTTCGAAATTGAAGGTGCGGCAAAAACGCTTGCGCAACGCCAGGCCCCAGGCACGGTTGATACGGCTGCCAAAGGGCGAGTGGATGATCAGCTGGGTACCGCCGGACTCATCGAAGAAACGCTCCATCAGCAAGGTCTGCTGTGATGGCAGGGCACCGAGTACTTCGCGGGCGCGTCCCAGGTAATCGAGCAGCTGGCTGGCGCTTGCCTCGTTCAATTCGAAGGTTTGCCTGAGCCAATCCAGCACGCCTGCTGGGTTGCCCTGGTCCAGCTCGAGCCGCTGGTCCAGCTGTGCCTGCAGCCGGGCGACTGCAGCGGACAGTTCATCGCTACGGCCTGGGGCTTCACCCAGCCAGAACGGAATGGTTGGCGGCTGGCCGTGAGCGTCCTCTACCCGTACTCGTCCGGGCTCGACTCGCACAATACGGTAAGAGGCATTGCCCAACTGGAAGATGTCACCTGCGATGCTTTCCACGGCGAAATCTTCGTTGACGCTGCCAATGTTCATCGCCTGTGGCTCGAGCAGCACGGCATAGTCGGCTGTCTCGGGGATGGTCCCGCCACTGGTCAACGCGGTTAGCTGGCTGCCCCGACGCCCGCGCAGGGTGCCAATGACCGCGTCGCGGTGCAGGTAGGCACTGCGCACGCCCAGGCGCCCGTTGTAGCCCTCGGCGAGCATGCGCAGCAGTGCCTGGTAGTGCTCGGCGTCCAGCGTGGCATAAGGCGTGGCCTGGCGCAGGCAGTCGAACAGTGCCTGTTCATGCCAGGCCTGATTGCTGACTTCGGCGATGATCTGCTGGGCCAGCACATCCAACGGCGCGCGGGGGATATGCAATTCTTCGAGCTCGCCGCGGCGGATGCAGTCGAGCAGGGCCGTGCATTCGATCAGGTCATCCCGCGAAGTGGCGAACAGTCGCCCCTTGGGGGTGCCATCGACCTGATGCCCGGAGCGCCCCACCCGCTGCAGAAAGGCGGCAATGGAGCCGGGCGACTCGATCTGACAGACCAGGTCGACTTCGCCGATGTCGATGCCCAGCTCCAGCGAGGCTGTGGCCACCAACACCTGCAACTGGCCGCCTTTCAAGCGCTGCTCGGCATCCAGGCGCATTTCCTTGGCCAGGCTGCCATGGTGTGCAGCTACAGCCTGCTTACCTAGCCGGTCGCTCAAGTGGCGGGTAATGCGTTCAGCCAGTCGGCGAGTGTTGACGAACACCAGCGTGGTGCGGTGTTGCCGGGCCAAGTCTGCCAAACGGTCGTACACCAAGCCCCAGACGTCGGTGGCCATGACCGCGCCGAGTGGCACCGGGGGCACCTCGATGGCCAGGTCACGCTGACGGGCATGGCCGACATCGATCACGGCGCAAGGGCGGTGCTGGCCGACCAGGAACTGCGCCACTCGCTCCACCGGGCGTTGCGTGGCAGACAGCCCTATCCGGCGCAGGGGGCGTGCGCAAAGGGCTTGTAGACGCTCCAGGGTCAGCGCCAGGTGAGCACCGCGTTTGTTGCCGGCCAGGGCATGGATCTCGTCGACGATGACCGTGCCTACATGGGCAAGGCCGGCGCGTCCGGAAGCCGAGCCCATCAGCACGTACAACGACTCGGGCGTGGTGACCAGAATATGCGGTGCCAGTTTGCGCATCGCCGCGCGGGCCTTCTGCGGGGTGTCGCCGGTGCGCACGGCAGTGGTGATGGCCGGCGCCTCAAGGCCCTGGTCTGCCAAGGCCTGGCTGATGCCTTCGAGCGGGGCCTGCAGGTTCAGGCGGATATCATTGGACAGCGCTTTGAGCGGTGACACATAGACTACCCGGGTTTGCGCAGGCAGTTCTCCGCCCTGCGTCAGGCCCTCGCGAAACAGTTCGTCGAGCACCGCCAAAAACGCGCTAAGGGTTTTGCCCGAGCCGGTCGGGGCGGCGAGCAACAGGGACTGGCCGGCATGGATCAGCGGCCAGGCACGGGCCTGGGCATCGGTGACCGTGGCGAAGTGGCGGCCGAACCAGCTGCTCACGGCCGGGTGGAACAGCTCGAGCACTGGATGCTGATGGGCAGGGAGATTCATTGGTTGGTTATGGCGGTTCAATGCCCGCTTGGCAAGGGGCCATTTGTCGTTGATGTTCTGTAGACTGTGGGTTTTTCAACGAGCTCCCCGAATGCCCAACATCATCCGCATCGCCGCTGCCCTGCTTATCGACCCGCAAGGCCGAACCCTGCTGGTGCGCAAGCGCGGCACGCAGGCCTTCATGCAACCGGGTGGCAAGATCGACGCGGGTGAGTCGGCGGTACAGGCGTTGGTGCGCGAGCTACACGAAGAGCTGGGGCTGCACATCGAGCCGGAGCAGGCGGTCCACTTGGGGCAGTTCAGCGCCCCTGCTGCCAACGAGCCGGGGTACCAGGTGCAGGCCGAACTGTTTCGCGTTGACAGTGCCGAGGCCGTAGCCCCGGCCGCAGAAATCGAAGAAGTGCTATGGCTGGCCGCCGATCAGGCTGCAAACCTGACGCTTGCGCCGCTGACCCGCGACCTGATACTGCCCTTGTACCGCCAGGCCGTCAGCGTACCGCACTGACCCCGTCCAGGGTGGCGAACGAGGTGTCCTTGGCGGTGAGCAGAAAGTCACGCATGTAAGGCGCATCGAGCATGTCGGTGCGTACCGCCGCGTACAGCGTGGCGAACAGCCCTTTCTCGCCAAGGCGTTTACCTTTCACATAGCCCCGCGAGCTGTATTCGTGCAGCGCCCAATGCGGCATACCGCAGACGCCCCGGCCGCTGGCTACCAACTGCATCATCATCACCGTCAGTTCCGAGGTGCGAACTGCGGCCGGCTCGATGTCGGCCGGTTCCAGAAAGCGGGTGAAGATGTCCAGACGGTCACGCTCCACCGGGTAGGTAATCAGGGTCTGGTCGAGCAGGTCCTGAGGCACGATGTATGGCTTGTTGGCCAAGGGGTGCTGGTTGGCCACTGCAAGCATGGCCTCGTAGGTGAACAGCGGCACGTAGGTGATACCGGCCAAGTCCAGGGGGTCGGAGGTCACCACCAGGTCGAGGTCACCCCGAGCCAGTGCTGGTAGCGGGGCGAAAGAGAAGCCAGAGGCCAGGTCCAGCTCCACTTCCGGCCAGGCGTCGCGGAACTGATCGATGGTTGGCATCAGCCACTGAAAGCAGCTGTGGCATTCGATGGCCATGTGCAGGCGCCCCGCCGTGCCGCCCGCCAGCCGGGCTATGTCACGCTCGGCGCCGCGCAGGAGCGGTAGCGTGGCATCGGCCAGTTGCAGCAAGCGTAGGCCGGCACTGGTGAAGCGGATCGGCTTGGTCTTGCGCACGAACAGCGGCAGGCCAAGGCGTTCTTCCAACTCCTTGAACTGGTGGGACAGCGCCGATTGTGTCAGGTGCAGGCGCTCGGCGGCCTCCACCAGGCTGTCAGCTTCGCGCAGGGCATGCAGGGTTTTCAGGTGGCGGATTTCCAGCACGGCTGACTCCAAGAAAATAATTTGAGCAAATGGGCGATAAGTTGAGTTTCGCTCATGTTGCCCTGGCCTGTCGACTGGGCGCCGTGCCGCACCACTGAGCAGGGTTCATCAAATTGTCACTGAACTGTGGCAGCACACCGCATTTAAATTCATCAGACTCGCGGTCTACTGGGGATCTGCAATCTGGTAATTCATTCATGCGGGCTTTTCTGCTCTTTGTTTTTCTACTGTTCACCGCCTCGTCAAGCATTGCCGACAGCCGCTGCGACACTCATGTGCCAGTTCAACGTGCCGAAATCGGCGAGCTGAGCCTGGTGTATCAAAGTGTCGGGGCCCCGCGTGACCCTGCCTTGCTGCTGGTCATGGGCCTGGGCGGGCAACTAATCCACTGGCCCGACGACGTCGTCCAAGCGCTGTGCCGCCAAGGTTTTCGGGTCATTCGCTACGACAATCGCGATGCTGGCCTGTCACGCTGGAACCAACTGCCGCCTTCGGCCAACCTGACGTGGGAGCTGTTGCGTTACAAGCTGGGCCTTGCGGTCGCAGCGCCCTACAGCCTGACCGACATGGCCAACGATGGCCTGCAACTGATGGAATCACTGGGCATTGGCCGTTTTCATGTGCTGGGTGTGAGCATGGGTGGGATGATCGCCCAACACATGGCTGCCATGGCCCCTGAGCGGGTACGTAGCCTGACGCTGGTGATGTCCAGCTCTGGTGCCGCTGGGCTGCCCGAACCCAGCCCGGCATTGGTTCAGTTGCTGGCGCGGCGCAGCGCACCGAATCGCCAGGTGGCGATCGAGCAGCAGGCCGACCTGTTAGCGGCATTGGGCAGCCCACAGGTGCAGGATGATCGAGCGGCGCTGTTGCAGCAGGCGGCGGTGGCGTATGACCGGGCGTTCAACCCTGAAGGGGCCCAGCGACAGATCATGGCGATCTTGGCAGAACCTAGCCGAGTGCGGTTGCTCGAAGGGCTACGGGTGCCCACGCTGGTGGTACATGGCACCGCCGACCCGCTGTTGCCGGTAATGCATGGGGTGCATCTGGCGGCGCATATCCAGGGCAGCCAATTGCGCTTGATTCCTGGGCTTGCGCACCGCTTTCAGGAGCCGTTCAAAGCACCCTTGCTGGCGGCGGTATTACCGTATCTGCAAGCGCAGCGCCAGGATTTCACCCATATCGCCGGGCTTTGAATCGGTGTTGCCCGTTTCGCGGGGCAACCGGCGAATCAGGCGACGCTGGCGCATCATCCAAGCCCGTACTTCTTGACCTTGTCGAACAAGGTCGTCTTGGCCATCCCCAGCTCCTGGCTGGCCTGGCTGAGGTTGCCCCCGGTGCGCTGCAAGGCATCGCTGAGCAGGTTACGCTCGAACGCTTCGACCGCCTCTGCAAACCCAAGCCCCTGGCTGGCCCCCCCAGCGGGCCCCTTCTTGAAAGCGGGCAGGCCCAAGGCATAGCGCTCTGCCACATTGCGCAGTTCGCGTACGTTACCGGGCCAGTCGTGGGCCATCAGGCGCGACAGGGTCTGGCTGTCCAGCGCCGGTGCCTCGCGGTCGAAGCGCAGCGCCGATTGCAGCAGGAAGTGTTCGAACAGTTGCAGAATGTCCTCCCGGCGCTCGCGTAGCGGCGGCAGCTCCAGGGTGACCACGTTCAGGCGGTAATACAGGTCGCTGCGGAACTGACCGGCCTGTCCCAGCGCGTCGAGGTCGGACTTGGTGGCTGCAATGACCCGGCAATCCACCGCGATGCTCTGGTTCGAACCCAGGCGCTCCAAGGTGCGCTCCTGCAGCACGCGCAACAACTTGATCTGCAGGTTGATCGGCATGCTTTCCACTTCGTCCAGGAACAACGTGCCGCCATTGGCGTGTTCGATCTTGCCGATGCGGCGCTTGCCGGCGCCAGTGAATGCGTTGGCCTCGTGGCCGAAGATCTCGCTCTCGAACAGGTTTTCTGGCAGACCACCGCAATTGAGTGCCACGAATGGCTTGCCTTGGCGCCGGCTAAAATCATGCAGGCAACGGGCGACCAA
This sequence comes from Pseudomonas sp. 51_B, assembly GCF_017491595.1. Lineage (NCBI taxonomy): Bacteria > Pseudomonadati > Pseudomonadota > Gammaproteobacteria > Pseudomonadales > Pseudomonadaceae > Pseudomonas > Pseudomonas sp. 51_B. The sequence goes on along the minus strand of NZ_JAFGYW010000007.1, from coordinate 91,498 downwards.
TTCCTTGCCGGTGCCCGTTTCGCCCTCGATCAACACATTGGCCGAGGTATCGGCGACATTGGCGATCAGTTCGCGCAGCTGCTCCATGGCTGGCGAGCGACCGATGATGCGGCCCTCCAGGCTACTCTGCTCGGCCAGCTGTCGACGCAGCGCCACCACTTCGCGGGACAGCCCGCGCTGCTCCAGCGCCCGACGCACCACATCGACCAGGCGCTCGGGCGAGAAGGGCTTTTCCATGAAGTCGTAAGCACCATTGCGCATGGCGCCGACCGCCATGTCGATGTCTCCGTGGCCGGTGATCAGTACGACCGGCAGGCTGCGATCGCGGGCCTTGAGGCGGTTGAGCAGTTCAAGGCCATCGATGCCAGGCAGGCGGATATCGCTGACGACGATGCCGGCAAAATCATCGCCGATGCGCTCCAAGGCCTGTTCGGCACTGCCGACACCCTCACAGGCGATGTCCTCCAGGGCCAATGCCTGCTGGCAGCCGAGCAGCACATGCGGGTCGTCTTCGACGATCAGAACGGTAAGGGGCGCTGGGTTCATGGTTGTTCTGCCGTTTCGCTAGGGGGGGTGGCCAGGGGGAGGGCGAGGACGAAAGCGGTGCCGCCCGTGGCGGGATGCTCGACGTTGAGGCTGCCCTTGGCGGCGGCGGCAAGGCTCGCCGACAGAGTCAACCCCAGGCCCAGGCCATGCTCGCCCGGTTTGGTGGTGAAGAAAGGTTCGAACAGGTGCTTGCGGGTTTCGGCATCGATACCGTGGCCATTATCCCGCACGCGAAGGCGGTATTTTTCGCCGAAAAGCTCCCCTTCGAGCCAAAGCTCTGGCTGGGGCTGGCTGGCCATGGCATCGAGAGCATTGCCGATCAGGTTGACCAGGATCTGTTCCAGGCGCGTCTGATCGATAGCCAGTTGATGGTCTTCGAAATGGTTGTGCAGCTGCAACTGGCACCCGGCAATACGGTTGTGCAGCACTTGCAGGGATGCTTCTACGGCCTTGGCCAACGATGCCTGGCCGCTGTCGTCGCCGCGCCGGGCGAACGAGCGCAGGCTGGCGGTGATGCGGCCCATGCGGTCGATAAGTTCGTTCATGGTGCGCAGATTGGTGCTGGCGGTATCCAGCGCCCCGCGTTCGAGAAAACGCACCGTGTTGCCGGACAACGTACGCAGGGCTGCTAATGGTTGGTTCAGCTCATGGGCGATGCTGGTGGACATTTGCCCGATGGCGGCCAGCTTGCCGGCTTGCACCAGCTCATCCTGGGCATGGCGCAGGGTCTGTTCGGCATGCCGGCGTTCGCGGATCTGGCCCTTGAGCCGCTCGTTGCTGGCGCGCAGGTCAGCGGTGCGTTCGGTAATCCGTCGTTCCAGCTGGCTGTTGGCTTCCTGCAGAGCTTCGCGCGCCGCCAGGCGCGTGGCAATCACCTTGCGCCGTTCGTTCCAAGCGATAGCAAGAATGGTCAGCAGGGCAAAGGCGACGCCGACCAGCACCCCTTGCACCATGGATTCGCGGCGCAGATCCTGCAATGGCGTGAGCAGGGTGAACTGCCAGGGCGTATCAGCCAGGCGGCGAGTCTGGGCCAGGTAGCTCACCTCATGGGGTTTGCCTTGGGCGGTTTCAGCATTGGCCGGGAAGGTCAGTTTCTCCACGCCATCGGCCAGGGTTTCGCGCGCCAGGGGCTGCAGTTCGTTCAATGGCCACCAATAGTATTGTAGGCTGCGCGCCAGCCGCTCTTTGGTCTGAGGGGAGAGCGGGCGCACCGACTTCAAGCGCCGCGCCGGGTCGCTGGAAAGAATGATGATGCCATTCTCGTCGCTGACGAAGGCCTCCAGGCGCGCGCGTTGCCAACGCTCTTCCAGGGTATCCAGGCGTACTTTGATCACGGCTACGCCAATGATCTTGCCGTGCTCCTCAAGGCCATGGGCAAGGTAATAGCCAGCCTCGCCTGTGGTGCTGCCGATACCGTAGAAGCGGCCTGGCTCGCCGCGCACCGCATTCTGGAAATAGGCCCGGAACGACAAGTCTTCACCCAGGAACGAGTCGGCATCACGCCAGTTGCTGCTGGCCTGGACCCGGCCGGTGGTATCGAGTACGAAGATCACCCGGCTGCGGCTGCGCCGGTTGAGGCCCTCGAGGTATTCGTTGACGGTCTGCCGGTTGGCCCCATCGGGGTCGGTGAGCAGTTGCGAGACGCTGTCTTCGAGCTCTAGCAAGCTTGGCAGGTACGTGTATTTGCTGATTTCGCTCTCGACCGTGCGCGCGTGCAGTTCCAGGGCGCGCTCGCCGTTATCGATGAGGGTGCGTATGCCGTTGCTCTCGCTGATCATGAAACCGGCCATGCCCAGGCCGACCATCAGCAGAATGATCAGGGGGGGCAGTAGCAGTTGGCGAATCAGGCGGGATTTCACGGCGGGCTTGGCAGGCGAAAGAAGCGAGGGGTCGCATTTCATCACAGTGGCCCTGTCACGGCCAGCATCCGCTGCCGGGCGCGCCCGGGCAGCGGTGCTGTCGTTGCCGAATCAGTGTTGCAGGATCTTGCTGAGGAAGTGCTGAGTACGTTCGTGGCGGGCGGTTGGGTTGCCGAAGAAGTCTTCCTTCTGGCAGTCCTCGATGATGTGCCCCTTGTCCATGAAGATCACCCGATTGGCCACCTTGCGAGCGAAGCCCATTTCGTGGGTCACGCACATCATGGTCATGCCTTCGTTAGCCAGTTCCACCATCACATCCAGCACTTCGTTGACCATCTCTGGGTCCAGCGCCGAGGTCGGTTCGTCGAACAGCATGACGATTGGGTCCATCGACAGTGCACGGGCGATCGCCACACGCTGCTGCTGGCCACCGGACAACTGGCCGGGGTGTTTCTTGGCATGGGCACTGAGGCCTACGCGCTCGAGCAGCGCCAGGCCCTTCTTGGTCGCTTCTGCTTCACTGCGGCCGAGCACCTTGCGTTGGGCGATGGTCAGGTTTTCGGTGATGGTCAGATGCGGGAACAGTTCGAAGTGCTGGAACACCATGCCGACCCGCGAGCGCAGCTTGGGCAGGTTGGTCTTGGAATCGGCGATCGAGGTGCCGTCGACCACGATGTCACCCTTCTGGAACGGTTCCAGGGCGTTCACGCACTTGATGAGGGTCGACTTGCCCGAGCCCGATGGGCCGCAAACAACCACGACTTCACCTTTCTTGACCTCGGTGCTGCAGTCGGTCAGCACCTGGAAGTCGCCGTACCACTTGTTGACGTTCTTGATGGAAATCATACGGTGATCCTTTTTTGCAGGCGCTTGACCAGCCACGAAGCGGAGAAGCTGATGACGAAGTACACGACCCCAGCGAAGATCAGGAACTCATGGGAGCGCCCGATGATGTCGCCGTTGGAGCGTGCCGAGTTGAGGAAGTCCACCAGGCCCACGGTGTAGACCAAAGAGGTGTCCTGGAACAGGATGATGCTCTGCTGCAACAGCAGTGGGGTCATCTTGCGAAAGGCCTGGGGCAGGATGATCAGGCGCATGGTCTGGCCGTAGGTCATGCCCAGGGCCTGGGCGGCACCCATCTGCCCCTTGGAGATCGACTGCACGCCAGCACGGACGATTTCGCAGAAGTAAGCGGCCTCGAACATCATGAACGCCACCACGCAGGACGTGAAGGCACCTACCGGGGTGTCCTGCCCGGTGATCCAGCGCAGTACGAACGGCACCGCCAGATAGAACCAGGTAATGACCAGCAGCAGTGGGATCGAGCGGAAGTAGTTGACGTAGGCGCCTGCCAGGCGTGACAGCAGCTTGCTCGATGACAGGCGCATCAGTGCCAGGATGGTGCCCAGCACGATGCCGCCAATAACGCCCATGACCATCAGTTGTAGCGTCATGACCATGCCATCCCACAAAGCAGGCAGGGCCGGGATGATTTCGCTGAAGTCCATTTCCATTTACTTGCCCCCCACGGAGATCAGGCCAGGCACGGCAACTTTCTTCTCGACCAGGCGCATCAGCAGCATCAAGCCCATGTTCAGGGTGAAGTAGATAAGGGTGGCCAGGGTGAAGGCCTCGAACAGGTTGGCCGAAAATTCGGCGGTCTGCTTGGTCTGCGCCAGCAGCTCCATCAGGCCGATCAGCGAGGCTACCGAAGAGTTCTTGAACACGTTCAGGAATTCAGAGGTGAGCGGCGGGATGATGATCCGGAACGCCTGTGGCAGCAGCACATTGGTGTAGATCTGTGGCAGGCTGAAGCCCATGGCGCGGGCTGCGGATTCCTGGCCACGGGGCAGGGCCTGGATGCCGGTGCGCACCTGCTCGCAAACTCGAGCGGCGGTGAACAAGCCAAGGCAGATGACCACACTGATCAGTGCCGAGGTGGTCGGGTTGAGGTCTTGCTTGAACCACTCCTGCAGGCCTTCCGGTAGCAGGTCCGGTACCAGGAAGTACCAGATGAACAGCTGCACCAGCAGCGGCACATTGCGGAACAGTTCCACATAAGCGGTGGCAATACCCGAGACCAGGCGATTGGGCACGGTGCGCATCACGCCCAGTACCGAGCCCAGCAGCAATGCGATGATCCAGGCGGAGATGGCGATGGCGATGGTCCAGCCTAGGCCGGTGATGTACCAGTCCAGATAGGTTTCGCTGCCCACGCCGGTGGACTTGAAGAACACGCCCCAGTCCCAGTTGTAATTCATCGGGATTTCCCCTCAGACGATTGTTTCACGGGCACCTTCGAGCATCCGAGGGCGGTGGGCGCCCTCGGATGAAAGGTTAGTCACTATTGCGCAGCCTGCAGAGTTGAAACCTGTGCTTGCGCACCAGGCCACGCGCTGAGGATCAGGACTTCTTCTCGTCCGCAGCTTTATCGGTAGGCTCGGCGATCAGTTTTTTCAGTTCGTCGCTCATCGGGAACTGCAGGTTCAGGCCTTTTGGCGGAATTGGCTGCTGGAACCACTTGTCGTAGCTCTTGTTGACTTCGCCCGACTTGAAGTAGGCAATGATGGCGTCATCGACAGCTTTCTTGAACGCTGGGTCATCCTTGCGCACCATGCAGCCGTAGATTTCATACGACTGGGGAGTACCGGTGATAACCCAGTCCGACGGCTTGCGAGCCTTGGCCATTTCACCGGCGAGCAGGGCGTCGTCCATCATGAAGGCCACGGCGCGGCCGCTTTCGAGCATGTTGAAGGCTTCACCGTGGTCCTTGGCGGAGATCACGTTCATCTTCATTTGCTTGTCGGCATTCATCGCTTTGAGAATGCGCTCGGAGGTAGTACCCGCGGTGGTCACCACGTTCTTCTCTTTCAGGTCCCCAAAGTCTTTGTAAGCAGGCTGACCGTCCTTGACCTTGGTCAACAGGCGGGTACCGACCTCGAAGATACCGACCGAGAAGCCGACTTGCTGCTGACGTTCGACGTTATTGGTGGTGGAGCCGCACTCCAGGTCGACGGTGCCGTTCTGCACCAGCGGGATGCGGGTCTGGGAGGTGACCAGGTTGTACTTGACCTTGATGTCGGTGCCCAGTTGCTTTTTCAGGGCATCGACGACGGCCAGTTGGATGTCATGGGAATAACCCACAGGCTCGGGCTTGCCGGCCAGGTAGGAAAACGGGATGGAGGAGTCGCGGTGGCCCAGTGTAATGGTGCCCGAATCCTTGATCTTCTTCAGGGTGCCGGTCAGCTCATCGGCCATGGCCGGCGAAGCGATCACAGCGGCCGCGATGGCGGCGCCCAGCAATTGACGAACGATACGCATCAAATTTTCCTCGACGTGTTTGTTTTTTTTATGGAGCCGTTGGCGGACTCTTTCGTTCAACGAATACAACATCAAGCGTGTGCATTCGGCTCCAAGTATAGAGCATGAGTCGTGCCAAGCTCTGGCGTCGATCATAACCCCTTGAATATTCGGCGTCTGGCCGTTTTAACAGGGCATCAACCTAACATAGCGAGTTCGGCAATCCGAACGACATGCCTGTTGCTGTTCGGTTATCCGTATGAAGTGTTCCGGCTTCATCTGCGCCAGCATTAATTAGGCCCAGACGCAGCTCTCAGGCAGGTTGAGTACGCATTCACTTTCCCAGGAACCGCGCCCATGCCTGACTCTCTGATGACTCCTGACTCTGTCGACGCATTGATTGGCCAGCAATTGCCTAAGTGGCTCAAAGGTGTCGATGAAGACCTGCTCCAGGGCTTTCATCAAGCTTTGCGCAATCAACAGGCTGCAGCACAAGCAGTGAAAAACCGGCTTGAGGGCATCCCGAGCCTGGAAGTATTCGCCGCTGCGCGACTGGAGCAAGCGCTGCACGCACAGGGCCTTTCAACGGTGGACGTGCGTGGCAGCAACGTACATGTGCAGGAGGATGTAGAGCTTCCAAGTGTGTCTCCTCGCCTATTCACGCCTGTGCAGACGATACGCTCCAGGCAATCCTTACTGGCGGCTGCTTTGCACAACTTTCATGAGTCTGAAACGCATCCGGCATTGAATCGAAAAGCTCATTTAAGAGACTTAGACGGTAACAAATTACCCCTGAGTTTCGAGGCGTTCGCGCGCTGTTGCCGTAAGTTGGACCTGGGCGGGGAATATCAAGCGGTGCTGCGCAAGCACCTGTTTCCCAAAAGCCGTCCCCCAGCGCCCTCGGACTACGCCCATAAAGCCGTGCAGCAAGTGCTTGAGGAAAACCTTCGCACGCAGATGGAGGTCGCTGTGCGAATGGCCAGGATCAAAGGCGAGTTGCTCGACGAGGATTATCTGCGTCTGTTGCCGGTGGTAGCGGGCGCCCCGCGGGGCCCGGCAGTCCAGGGCCTTGCTACACCCCGCCAGTTATTTCTGCTTGGCAAGCGCCTGTGCGGCGTGGTGACGCTGGAGATGCGCCACAGCGCGCAAGGGCCGCTGGATGGGATTATTGTTTGGGTGCCTCAGGATCCGTATTTACCTCTGGCACGCTATAACTCCTGGGAGGCGCTGTACAGGGCATTTGCCAAACGCCTGCGTTCAGCGTTCTATCGATCCTTCTTTGGGCGTTTTATCAGCGAGCGTGACCGCCCGGCATTCATCTCCACATTACTGCCGTTGATCGAGGCCAGCAGTGCTCAGGTGCCCGCTGAGCTCGACGGTCGCAACTTCGCCGTGGATTCAGCACTGTTCGTCCACTTGCGCACCTTGCAAGTCGACAAGCTACTCGACGATGCAAGAGTCCTAGCAGTACCCACGGACGATGAAACCCAGCTCGAACGTGACCAGCGCATCCAGGCTGCGTTGGGCGCGGGGCTGGAGATGCTTAACCTGGCGGCCCTGTTCATTCCTGTGCTGGGCCAGGTGATGTTTGCAGTGGCCGCACTGGGGGTTGCCAGCGAGGTATACAAAGGTTACGAAGACTGGCAATTGGGCGACCGTCAGGGGGCACTGCAGCATCTTTTCAATGTTGCGCAGGGCCTGGCGACTGGCGCTGCTCTGGGCGCAGCTCAGGCGGGTATCGGGCGCTTGCTGCCGCGCGTTCCGTTCGTTGATGGGTTGACGCCTGTGCATGAGGGCGATGGCCGGATGAGGCTGGCCCATGCGCCTGAAACGGCTCATTACCTGGACGGTAACGGCCCGCTGCTGCGTCAGTTTGGCGGAAACTTCGCCACTGTGCCTGATGCCATGGCCGATGCGTTGCTTCGAGTCATCGGGCTGACACCTGAACAGTTGCGCCAACTGCACCTTGAGTCGGCGCCAGTTCCGGCGCGATTGAACGATGCCTTTGATCGCTGGCTGCTTCACGAGCGATCCCCCCAGCTGCGCGGGAGCGCATTCGATCGGGATCTCACTACTCAACAGGGTGAAGCGTCGCCCGCCGCTGGCATGCTCCTCAGGTCGTTCCCGGGGCTGTCGGTACGGTCGGCAGAAGAAGTACTGGCCAACGCTAGCGGGACGCAGCTCAAAGCGCTGCTCGACAGTGGCCGGGTGCCTTTAGCGATGGCCGAGCACGCGCGCTGGATGCTGCATGACAGCCGCTTAGACCGTGCCTTTATAGGTTTCGAGCATGAATCCGGGGTCAATGCCGACACCCAGCGCCTGGCTATTGGCATGATCGATGAGTTGGCCCCATGGCCGGCAGCCAGGCGTATCGAGCTTCGCTTAGGCGAGGTGTCGGGCCGGCTCATCGCGTCGCGCGGGCATCCTCAAGCCACTGAGGTGCTGACCGTGATTCAGACCGCTCAAGGTTACCGGCTGCTAGGGGCGCCCGAGCCCTCGATCGAACAGCGGCTATGGGCGTGCCTGCTGCAGACGCTGGATGCTGCCCAAAAAGGCCTTATCGGCGACAACCAGCCGCTGAGTGCCGAAACCCTTGCTGAAAAACTGGCTGTGCAGGCCGCCAGCGATCGGCGCAAGGCTGCGCAATTGTTAGGTATGCAGCCCATCGGCGGTCGCTGGCGGCCACCGCGGCGCTTAGCCAATGGGCGGGTCGGCTACCCCTTGAGCGGACGCGCAGAAAGCAGCCGGCAAGCGCTGCGGCGCGGTATCCATGGCGTCTTTCCTACGCTGAGCGAGGCCCTGTTGGACGACTACCTCGAAGGCCTCGTGGTACACCATATCGGTCTGTGGGAGCACCTTGGCCAGCTTCAGCAACATCTGGCCAACCTGCGCGCGGCGCTTGAGGCTTGGCAGCGTCAACGCGTGAGTTTTCTCGACGGGGTCCGCCGGCGACGTGTCGTCACCCAGATTCGGCGCGCTTGGAGGCGCAAGTCTGTCGGGGCCTCCGATGACGATTACATCCTGCACATCGAGGGCGAACGGGTAGGCAGCCTACCTGTTCTTCCAGCCGGCATCGATTTTGGACACATCAGGCAATTGACGTTGCGGGACATGGACCTTGCGCACATCGACGAAGATTTTTTGCGCCGTTTCAGTGGCTTGCGCGAGCTTAGGCTGCAAGATAATCGGCTCACCAGCCTGCCTGCCGGGCTCGAGCGCCTGACCTCGTTAAGAACCCTTAACCTGGCAGGCAATCGACTGACCTTGGATGCGTCTGGGGTCAGTCGCCTGGCCATGCTCTCAATGCTACGCGAACTGGATCTGAGCGCAAATCCCTTGGGGAACGTGCCCGATCTTTCCCGTCTGCAGCACGTGCGGGTGCTTTCACTCCGAGCGACAGGGCTGCAAACAATACCCAGTGCACGCGAATTACCCTGGCGTGGCCTGACCGATCTTCGGGAAAACCAGATTCGCCAGGTGACGGGTCATGTGGCCAACCTGCAAGCGCGGTTACATCGTCTAGCACTGCATGACAACCCTTTGGAGCCGGTGAGCGAATCGTTGCTCGAGAGCCTGAGCGAGCAAACCCCGACAGCGTCACGGCGTGGGTCATATCAACATGCTGATGCCGATTCGAAATGTCTGAATCAGTGGCTAGGAGAGGGCTCCCAATCGGCTCGGCTGCATCGAACCGATGTCTGGGAGCGCTTGCAGCAAGAGCCACAATCGACGGACCTGTTTCGTTTCCTGGCTGACTTTGCGGCCTCAGATGATTTTCGGCGCCACCCGCGTTACTACCGGGCAAGAGTATGGCGGGTACTCGAGTTGTGCGCCGAAAACACTGATGTTCGGGAAGCAATTTTCTGGCAAGCCGCTGGCCCCCGCAGCTGTGAGGATCAATTGCTATTTCTGCTGAGTCAGATTGAGATCCGGGGAATAATCGCGCTGAGTGGGGCAGGGGAGGGGCGAGCACAGGATGAAGCGACTTTGTTGCGTTTAGGTCGCTCGTTATACCGCCTGGACCAAATAGACCGCATCGCCGCCAGGCATATCCAGTTTGTGGAGCAAAATCCCTATGCCCTGGTAGACGATGTAGAGGTTTACCTGGCTTATCGGATCAATTTGGCCGGCAGGCTCGACTTGCCAGGGCAACCTCTGAACATGCACTACGCGGACTACAGCGGCCTGACTGGCGCAGACATCCTCAGGGCAGGAACAGAAGTTCTCGAGGGTGAAAACATCGAGGTGCTCAGTGCTTCACTGGCGGAGCGGGAGTTTTGGCAAAGCTATGTCCGTAACCGTTACCCTGAGCGTTTCGAAGCACTGGCCGCGCCTTACCATGAGCGGCTGGCGGCCTATGAAAGCGAAGCCGATTCCACCGGTGAGCAGGTTTATTTGACCCGCGCCGATGAGCTGATGCGCCGACTCAACGCCGATGAGCGTGCGCTTTACCTGGAGCTGGCACGCGATGCCTACGGGCGCGAAGCCTGAGAAATGGGCGACCCTTGAGGTCGCCCATTGTGCTTCAGGCTGCGTGACTGCGAGCAGCGCCTTGCGCCAGGTAGGCCGCCAAAGCGCGCTGTTCGTCTTCATTGGTGAACAAACCAAGCTTGGTCCGCCGCCACAGGATATCGTCGGCGCTGACCGCCCACTCCTCGCTGCGCAGGTAGTCGACTTCCCGCGTGAACAGCCCTGCGCCAATCGCCTGGCCCAGGTCGTCGGGGCCATTTACGCCCTCGAGCAACTGCCACACACGGCTACCGTAGGTCTGCGCCCAACGCTTGGCGATCTCGACCGGCACCCAGCCGTTGCGTGCCTGCAGTTCATCCACCAGCCCCTGCACGCTGGCCATGCCCTCGCCACCTGGCAGCGGCGCGGTGGCGGTCCAGCTGCCGCGCATCTGGCTGAAGAACGGTTTGAGCTCGGCCATGGCCGACTCGGCGAGCTTGCGATAGGTTGTCAGCTTGCCGCCGAACACCGAAAGCAGAGGCGCCTGGCCGTCACCGGCGGACAGCGCCAGGGTGTAGTCCCTTGTGACTGCCGAAGGATTATCGGATTCGTCGTTGCACAGCGGGCGTACACCGGAATAGGTGTGCAGGATGTCGCTACGGCTTAGCTGATGATTGAAATGGGCGTTCACTACCTTAAGGATGTAATCGGTCTCTTGCTCGGTGATCGCTACCTTGGCCGGATCCCCGCTGTATTCGCGATCGGTAGTACCAATCAAGGTGAAGCGGTCCAGGTAGGGGATACAGAAGACGATGCGCTGGTCCTCGTTCTGCAAAATGTAGGCATGTTCGCCTTCATAAAGCCGCGGCACGATGACATGGCTGCCCTGGATCAAACGGATGCCATATGGCGCATCGAGCTTAAGATCGTCCTTGATGAAGCTGGCAACCCACGGGCCGGCCGCATTGACCAGGGCACGGGCGCGTATGGTTTGCAGGCTGCCATCGGCGTGCTGCAGCTCCACCTGCCATAAACCATTCACGCGCTCTGCACGCAGGCAGCGGGTATGGGTAAGAATGTGCGCACCGTGTTCGCGGGCGGCCATGGCGTTGAGGACTACCAGGCGGGCATCATCCACAGCGCAATCGGCGTATTCGAAGCCGCGGGTGATCGCCGGCTTCAGTGGGTAGCCAGGGCCGAAGCGCAGGCTGCGCGAGGCACCAAGACGCTTGCGCTTGCCCAAGTTGTCGTACAGAAACAGGCCGGCACGGATCATCCATGCAGGGCGCAGATGAGGGCGATGGGGCAGCACGAAGCGCATCGGTTTGACGATATGCGGGGCTTTGGCCAGCAGCACTTCACGTTCGGCCAGCGCTTCGCGCACCAGGCGGAATTCGTAATGCTCAAGGTAGCGCAGGCCACCATGGATGAGTTTGCTACTGGCCGACGATGTATGTTGGGCCAGGTCATCCTTTTCGCACAGCATGACTTTCAGGCCGCGACCTGCGGCGTCGGCAGCGATGCCCACACCATTGATGCCACCGCCAATCACGGCGAGGTCGTAGCAGTCGGCAAGTGATGGCTGGGACGAAACGGGCTGGGACACGGCAAGGCCTCCTGAGGCTGTTCATATCGAATATGAACATATATGTTCGTTTCCGAAAATGCTAGCGCAAAAGGATGACCGTCGCCAGTCAGTCTCTATAGAAAAAACTGATCAGATGACAAGAAAATGAACATTTACGAAAATTTCAGGGGGCGGTGTGAGTGAGCACATCAGTGGGATCGAGCATCACCCGTGCAGCGCCCGATCCCATTGACGGCAGGCAGATTCAAGGCAAGCACATGCCAGCCTTCAAACCACCTCTAGCCGGATCTTATTCTGGTTCAACAGCTGTGCGAGCCCCGGCGCGGGCGTCTGGTCGGTCACCAGGCAATCGACCAGGCTGATCGAACCCAACCGTACCATGGCGTTGCGCCCGAACTTGCTTGAGTCGGCAGCCAGAATCACCTGGCGAGCATTGGCAATGATGGCCTGCGATACCCGCACTTCCTGGTAATCGAAATCGAGCAGGCTGCCGTCTTCATCGATGCCGCTGATACCAACCAAGGCAAAATCCACCTTGAACTGGTTGATGAAATCCACGCTGGCCTGGCCGACCACGCCGCCATCTCGGCGTACCGTGCCGCCAGCTACCAACACTTCGAAGTCATCCTTGGCGGCGAGAATGGCAGCAACGTGCAGGTTATTGGTGATGACCTTCAAGTGGTTGTGGTTGAGCAGCGCCCTGGCAATCGATTCGGTCGTTGTACCAATATTGATGAACAGCGAAGCATGGTCGGGAATCTGCTTGGCCACGGCCTCGGCGATGCGCTGTTTTTCGTCGCGCATCTGATCGGCGCGCATGGCATAGGCGGTGTTCTCGATGCTGGAATCGTAAGCGGCACCGCCGTGGTAGCGACGCAGCAGATTGAGCTCGGCCAGCTGATTGATATCGCGCCTGATGGTTTGCGGGGTGACGACGAACAACTGCGCCATTTCTTCGATACTGACATACCCGCGGTCGCGTACCAGTTCGAGGATTTGTTGTTGGCGTGGGGGCAGATTCATGGGCGGTCCTTTGGGGCTGCCGGACAAATTCTGCAATGATGCCGTAGGAAGGGGACTACGACCAGTAGGCAACGGGGCCGCAGCGCGGCCCCTGATGCATCACGCCTCGTGATCTTCCCAGTCACGTGTGCGATCAACGGCTTTTCTCCAGCCGGCATACAGCTTCTCTTTCTGCGCCTCGTCCAGCTGTGGGCTGAATTCGCGCTCGATGATCGCCTTGTCACGCAATTCATCCAAGCCACTCCAGAAACCACAAGCCAAACCGGCCAGGTAGGCCGCGCCCAGTGCAGTGGTTTCGCGCATTTTCGGGCGCTCCACGCAGGTGCCAAGGATATCGGCCTGGAACTGCATCAGGAAGTTGTTGGCCACAGCGCCACCATCCACGCGCAGCTCGGACAAGCGTGCACCGCAATCCTGCTGCATGGCATCGAGAACATCGCGGGTCTGATAGGCGATCGACTCGAGGGCCGCGCGGATAATGTGGTCGACCTTCACACCACGGGTGAGCCCAAACAGCGCGCCGCGTGCATAGGGATCCCAATACGGGGCGCCCAGGCCGGTGAACGCCGGTACCAGATAGACGCCGTTGCTGTCCTTGACCTTACTGGCGAAGTACTCGGTGTCCAGTGCGTCATTGACGATTTTCAGCTCGTCGCGCAGCCACTGCACGGTGGAGCCACCGTTGAACACGGCGCCTTCCAGGGCGTACGCCACCTCGCCGCGTGGGCCGCAGGCGATGGTGGTGAGCAGGCCGTGGGAGGACTTCACAGCCTTGTCGCCGGTATTCATCAGCAGGAAGCAGCCGGTGCCATAGGTGTTCTTGGCCTGGCCGGGCTCTACGCACATCTGGCCAAACAGCGCCGACTGCTGGTCGCCGGCAATCCCGGCAATGGCAATGCCGCTCTTGGTATGACCGTACACTTCGGAAGACGGGCGCACCTGCGGCAGCATCTGACGGGGAATGCCGAGGATCTCGAGCAGCTTGTCATCCCACTGCAAGGTGTGGATGTTGAACATCAGGGTGCGCGAGGCGTTGGTGTAGTCGGTGACATGCACCTTGCCGCCGGAAAACTTCCAGATCAGCCAGGTATCGACGGTGCCGAACAGCAGTTCGCCGCGCTCGGCGCGTTCACGCACCCCTTCGACGTTGTCGAGTATCCACTTCAGCTTGGTGCCGGAAAAGTACGGATCGGTCACCAGCCCGGTGGCTTCGCGGATGTATTGCTCATGCCCATCGCGTTTGAGCTGGGCGCAGATCTCGGTGCTGCGCCGGCATTGCCATACGATGGCGTTGTAAACCGGGCGCCCGGTTTCCTTGTCCCACACCACGGTGGTTTCGCGTTGATTGGTGATACCCAGCGCGGCGACTTGGGCATGACTGATACCGGCCTGCGCCAGGGCTTCGACCATCGTCGCGCTCTGGGTTGCGAAAATTTCCATCGGGTCATGTTCGACCCAGCCGGCCTGTGGATAGTGCTGGGCGAATTCGCGCTGCGAGGTGCCGACCACATTGGCATCGCGGTCGAAGATGATGGCTCGCGAGCTGGTGGTGCCCTGGTCCAGGGCGATGATGTAGTTCTTATCCTGGGTGTCTGTCATGGTCGTAGGCCTTGCATAAAGAGGAGTTCAGGGCGCTTGCATCAGTTGGCTTGAGTATCGCCCTGGCGATTGTCGGTTGTCTCGCCACTTGGGCTTGGCACCATTGGCAGGTTGCGGGCGATAAGGCCGCGATAGGACGCGGCACCCAGGCAAGCCCCGACGATCGGTGCGAACACCGGGATCAGAAAGTACGGAATGTCCCGGCCGCCAGTGAAGGCGATTTCACCCCAGCCGGCCAGGAAGGTCATCAATTTTGGCCCGAAATCCCGGGCTGGGTTCATCGCGAAGCCGGTCAAAGGGCCCATGGCGCTGCCAATCACTGCAATCAGCAGCCCGATCAGCAGCGGTGCCATCGGCCCCCGTGGCAGGCCGTTGTTGTCATCGGTCAGAGCCATGATCACCGCCATGAGGATTGCGGTGATAACCACTTCGACTAGAAATGCCTGGCCGGTGGAGAGTGCTGGGTGTGGGTAGGTCGAGAAAACCGAGGCCAGCTCCAGGCTCTGGGCGCTGCCGCGCAACATGCTGTGGGCTTGTTCGTAATCGAAGAACAGGTTGCTGTACAGGGTATAGACCAGCGCTGCGCCGCAAAAGGCGCCGCATACCTGGGCAAGGGCGTAAAACGGGAGTTTGCGCTTGTCGAAGCCGGCGAAAAGCGTGAGCGCAATGCTCACTGCCGGGTTCAGGTGCGCACCGGAAATACCAGCCGTGAAATAGATCGCCATGCTGACACCGACGCCCCAGATGATGCTGATTTCCCACAGCCCGAAGCTGGCGCCGGCGACCTTGAGTGCGGCGACGCATCCGGTACCGAAGAAGATCAACAAGGCGGTGCCGAGGAACTCGGCCAGGCATTGGCTGGACAGTGTGGGTTCGCGTAGAGCAGTCGTCATGTGTGACCTCGTTGTTTTTGTTGTGAGGCGCTAAGCGCTCGACAGCAAAGCCTGATGCCTATCCCCATTGACTTCAGGCAGATGTACATAAGCGCACCTTAAAAGGGCACCCTTTATTCAGAAACGAAAAAATATAGACAAGAAACGCTGATGTCAAAGGTCGAAAGTGAACGGTCAGTCACGTTTTGATCGCATATTTAAAGGCTGATCCCTGATTTAGAGAGGTGCGTCAGCCATTAGCTAGCTGGAGTGTAGGAATTGCCCTAAAGTAGCCGCGACCTGTCCCAGACTGGAGCACCGCATGACCCCTGCACTCGATTTGCTGAAGAAAGTTCGCGCCGAACACCGCGTGCACAGCTATGAACACGACCCCAAGTCGGCGTCATATGGCCTTGAGGCAGCAGAGAAGCTCGGTCTGGATGCGCAACAGGTGTTCAAGACCTTGCTGGCGAGCAGCGAAAAAGGTGAGTTGTTGGTTGCGGTGGTGCCGGTGATCGGAACCCTCGATCTGAAGGCCCTAGCCCATGCGGCCGGCGTCAAGAAATGCGAAATGGCCGACCCGGCGGCAGCGCAGCGGGCGACGGGGTATCTAGTGGGTGGCATAAGCCCGCTCGGGCAGAAGAAGCGCCTGCGCACGTTCATTGATGAATCGGCGCAAAACTTTACAACCATTCACGTCAGCGCCGGGCGTCGTGGCTTGGAGGTCGAACTGGCAGCGGCTGTGCTGGCCCAACATACCCAGGGCGCGTTCGCTGCAATCGGCAAGGGGTAGGTGCATCGGGGCCGCAACGCGGCCCTTCATACCGGTGTCAGTTCGTGGAACTGTAGCGGCGTACGCCATTTTCCTGACGAGACAACTGCGCCGAGACGCTGCCGGGTACCGCAAACAACACCAGATGCTCCGCCTTGACCGCGATCCCTACCTGTTCACCGACCTGATGGTCGATATGGCTTGGAAAGATCGCTTCGAGTTGGCTGCCAGTTGGCAACTGCAAGCGGTACAGTGTCGATGCACCCAGAAAACTCTTGCCGACGATGTTCGCCTGAAGTGCGCTGCCAGGTGCAGGAACGATGTCGTCCGGGCGCAGCAATACATCCACCGAACTGCCCGGCGCCATTGTGTAAGCGCGGTTGCCACGCAGCTCGCCCAGTTCGGTGTTGACCGCTTCATGGCTGCTCATCTGGCCACGGATGAAGTAGCCCTGGCCGACGAAGCTGGCCACGAACGGCGTCTGAGGTTCGTGGTATAGGTTGTAGGGGGTATCCCACTGCTCCAGTCGACCTTCCTTGAATACGCCCACGTGGTCGCTCACGGCAAACGCTTCTTCCTGGTCATGGGTCACCAGTATCGCGCTGGTGCCGCGGCTCTTGAGAATATCGCGCACCTCGTGACTCAGGCGCCGGCGTAGCTCGACGTCAAGGTTGGAGAACGGTTCGTCGAGCAGCAGCAGTTGTGGTTCGGGTGCCAGGGCCCTGGCCAAAGCGACGCGCTGTTGTTGACCGCCCGACAGCTCGTGGGGGTAGCGGCCGCCGAGACCGCCCAGCTTGACCAGTTCGAGCATCTCGTCGATCACCTGCGCCTGCTTCGGGTGCTTGGCGATGCCGAAGGCGATGTTCTGCGCGACGGTCAGGTGCGGGAACAGTGCGTAATCCTGAAACACCATGCCGATCCGGCGCTTTTCCGGTGCCAGCGTGAAGCCTGCACGGGAAATCACCTCACCTGCCAGCTGGATCTCGCCTTCATGCACCGGCTCGAAGCCGGCGATGGCGCGTAGGGTGGTGGTCTTGCCGCAACCGGAGGAACCCAGCAGGCAACCGATGTCGCCTGCGTTCAGGTGCAGATTGAGGTTCTGGACGATGCGCTGCTCGCCGTAACCGCAGGCGAGGTTGCGCAGGTTGAGCAATAGGGGTTGACTCATGCGTGGTGGTAAGCCGGTTCTACAAGGAATTCGAGAAGGGCCTTTTGTGCATGCAAGCGGTTTTCAGCCTGATCCCACGCGACCGAACGAGGGTCGTCTAGCAGATCATGGCTGATTTCCTCGCCACGGTGGGCGGGCAGGCAGTGCATGAACAGGGCGTCGGGTGCCGCCAGGTCGAGCAGTGCGCGGGTGACCTGGTAAGGCGCGAAATGCGCCAGGCGCCGTGCAGTTTCCTCCTCCTGGCCCATGGAAGTCCAGACATCCGTGGTCACCAGATGCGCACCTTGCACAGCTTGCCGCGGATCACGGACGACCTGCACACGGTCACCGCCCAGGGCCACGAAGCGCGGGTCAGGGTCGTAACCTTCGGGGCAGGCGATGCGCAACTGGAAATCGAACTGCTTGGCCGCTTCTATGTAGGAGTTGCACATATTGAAGCCGTCACCGATCCACGCCACGGTTTTGCCCTGGATCGAGCCGCGATGTTCGAGGAAAGTCTGCATATCTGCCAGCAATTGGCACGGGTGAGACTCATCAGACAAAGCGTTGATCACAGGTACCCGGGACTTGGCGGCGAATTCGGTCAGGGTGCTATGGGCGTGGGTGCGGATCATCACGGCATCGAGCATGCTCGATAGCACGATGGCGCTGTCACCGATCGGCTCGCCACGGCCCAATTGAGTGTCACGGGGCGAAAGGAAGATCGCCTGGCCACCCAGTTGGATCATGCCGGCCTCGAAGGATACGCGAGTACGGGTCGAGGATTTCTCGAAGATCATGCCCAGAACGCGATTCTTCAGGGGCTCGAACAGCACGCCGCGTTTGCGCAGGTCCTTCAGCTCGATGCCTCGGCGGATCACACCGAGCAATTCGTCGGTGGTGAAATCCAGCAGGGAGAGAAAGTGCCTAGCGCTCATGATTGACTACCTTATTTGCAACAGTATGCAGGTCGACCGTGCAGTTTTTTTTAACAACGGGGGATGACCTGCGGCGTAAGCCGCACGGGGCGGACAAAATTGGGAAAGGCGCAATACTATAATTAAATGTCGCCTGAAACCAAGAGGGGAAACAGCAGCTCCATCTAAAGGATGTTGCAAGGGTTGTCGTAACCCTTTGGCCTGTGCTGTTTTTTATTTGCTACAGCAGTTTGTACACGGCTTGCTGGCGATTTGGCAAATGCCTGTCGCGAATCGTGCGCCTGATGTCGTGCGATTCATGTCTTGAAGTGCGATGGTCGGAGCAAGGGCCGCGGTGCATAGTCAGGGTTTGACGACTCCTCACTACAACAAGGCAGAGGCGGCCATGACCACAACCTTGCATCATCGTGCCTGTCACCTGTGTGAAGCGATCTGCGGGCTGAATATCGAGATCCGCCAGGGAGACGAAGGTCAGGCCCTGATCAGTTCGATCAAAGGCGACGCCGCCGACCCGTTCAGCCGCGGGCATATCTGCCCCAAGGCGGTAGCGCTTCAGGATATTCAGAATGATCCGGATCGCTTGCGCCAGCCCCACAGGCGGGTGGGCAACCAGTGGCTGCCGATCGGCTGGGACGAGGCATTCGCACTGGCCGCCGACAGGCTGTGGGAAATCCAGCAGGCATACGGGCGCAACGCAGTGGCGGTGTATCAAGGCAACCCAAGTGTGCATAACTACGGGCTGATGACTCACAGCAACTACTTCCTCGGCCTGCTCAAGACCCGTAATCGGTTTTCCGCCACGTCGGTCGACCAGTTGCCGCAGCATCTGACCAGTCACCTGATGTATGGCCACGGCCTGCTTTTGCCGATACCGGATATCGACCATACCGATTTCATGCTGATCCTCGGTGGCAACCCGCTGGCATCCAACGGCAGCATCATGACCGTACCGGATGTCGAAAAGCGCCTGAAGGCCTTGCGTGGCCGCGGCGGTCGTCTGGTGGTGGTCGACCCCCGGCGCAGCGAAACTGCGGCTATTGCAGACCAGCATCTATTCATTCGGCCTGGCGGCGATGCTGCCTTGCTCTGTGGTCTGCTCAACACGCTGTTCGACGAGCAACTGGCGCGTGGTTCGCATTTGCCAGTAAGCGGGTTGGATCAGGTGCGTGAAGCGATCGTGCCATTCACGCCGGAGGCGATGAGTGCCCACTGCGGGATCGAGGCCACCGCCATTCGCCGCTTGGCTCGGGACTTCGCATCTGCCGACAAAGCGGTCTGCTATGGGCGCATGGGTGTTTCAACCCAAACTTTCGGCACGCTTTGCCATTGGCTGGTGCAGGTGATCAACCTGGTTACCGGCAACCTGGATCGTGAAGGCGGGGCGCTGTGTACCGAACCTGCGGTGGATCTTGTTTCGACGACCTCAGGGGGTCATTTCAACGCCTGGCAGAGCCGAGTGTCAGGCCTGCCCGAGTACGGGGGAGAATTACCGGTAGCGGCCCTGGCCGAGGAGATGTTGGTCGCAGGCGAAGGCCAGGTGCGGGCATTGGTGACGGTTGCTGGTAATCCGGTGCTGTCCACGCCCAACGGCAGGCAATTGGACGGGGCGTTGCAAGGCCTGGAGTTCATGCTCAGCATCGACCTCTACATCAACGAAACCACCCGCCATGCCGACCTGATCCTGCCTTCGACAACGGCGCTGGAAAACGATCACTACGACAGCACCTTCAACTTGCTGGCCGTACGCAATGTGACCCGCTTCAACCGCGCCATCCTGCCCAAGCCCGATGGTGCTTTGCATGACTGGGAAATTTTCGTCGGCCTTGCCCAGGCGTTCGCCAAACGTGCCGGCGTGGAGCTCAAGCCCACCATCGCGCCGGCTCAGATGATCGATGTTGCGCTTCGCAGAGGGCGTTATGGTCAAGGCAGTGTCTGGAATCTTTCGCTGCAGGCCTTGGATGAGCATCCTCACGGCCTCGATCTTGGCCCGTTGCGCGCCAACTTGCAGGGGCGCCTGGCAACTGCCAGCAAAACCGTCGAAGCGGCGCCGCAGGTGGTGCTGGATGACTTGCAGCGCTTGGCCGGGCAGGCGCCTGGGGCGCCAGCCCAGTTGCTGTTGATTGGCCGTCGCCACGTACGCAGCAACAACTCATGGATGCATAACTATCATCGGCTGGTCAAAGGCAAGCCGCGCCATCAATTGCTGATGCATCCGCAGGACTTGCTGCAACGTCGACTACACGACGGCCAGCGTGTGCGGGTTCGTTCACGTACCGGTTCTCTGGAGGTCGAGGTTCAGGCTTGTGAGGACATGATGCCCGGTGTTGTCAGCTTGCCCCATGGTTTTGGCCATGGGCGAACGGGCGTGCAGTTACAGGTCGCCCAGGCTCAAGCAGGTGTCAGTGCCAACGACCTCACAGATGAGCACCTGCGCGATCAGGTTTCCGGTAATGCGGCCCTCAATGGCGTGCCGGTGGATGTAGAGGCGGCCTGAGCCACGGTAAGGCCGAGCATGCCGCTCGGCTTTCCGTTACAATGCGTCACCGTGCCGACGATCGCGTCGGAAAGTTCAGCCGAGGTGCTACATGGATATCATCGAAACGATCAAAGAGCAGATTGCCAACAACACCATTCTGCTTTACATGAAAGGCTCGCCGAATGCCCCCCAGTGTGGCTTTTCTGCGCGTGCCTCGCAGGCTGTGATGGGTTGCGGCGAGAAGTTCGCCTACGTCGACATCCTGCAGAACCCGGAAATCCGCGCCAACCTGCCAAAATACGCCAACTGGCCGACCTTCCCGCAGCTGTGGGTAGCCGGTGAGCTGGTGGGTGGTAGCGACATCATGCTGGAAATGTTCGAAAAGGGTGAGCTGCAGACCTTGATCAAAGACGCAGCCGCTAAAGCCAAGGCTTCTGAAGCCTGAGCTTGCGCCAGCCATAAAAAAACCCGCTGAATGCGGGTTTTTTATGGCTGGCGAATTTTATGACTCTTCACCCATCTGCGACTGCAGGTAATTCTCGATGCCGATCTTGTCGATCAGGCCGAGCTGGGTTTCCAGCCAGTCGATGTGCTCTTCTTCGGACTCGAGAATATCTTCCAGCATGTCACGGGAGCCGAAGTCGCCAGCGGTTTCGCAGTGGGCAATGGCGGCTTTGAGATCGATGAGGCCTTTCTGTTCGATTTTCAGATCGCATTCGAGCATCTCTTTGGTGTGCTCGCCGATCAGCAGCTTGCCCAGATCCTGAACGTTAGGAATGCCTTCGAGGAAGAGAATACGCTTGATCAGTTTGTCAGCGTGCTTCATCTCATCGATGGATTCCTTGTACTCGTGCTTGCCGAGTTTGTTCAGGCCCCAGTCTTCGTACATGCGTGCGTGCAGGAAGTACTGGTTGATCGCGACCAGCTCGTTTCCGAGGATCTTGTTGAGATGCTGGATGACGCTTACGTCGCCTTTCATGCCGGGTTCCTGCCCTGTGGAAATGTGCCAATTCAGTGAAGTTTGAGCGCGTTACCCAAGGCTGTCAAACCTAAGTGATTGAATAATAAATGAAAATTAATAGGAATAAGAATGTTTGTGAACCGCGTTGGAGCGCTAACTTATTGATATGCAGGCATAAAAAAACCGGACGCAGGGTCCGGTTCTTCGAATTCTGTAATATCAGGCTGCAGAAAATTCCACTGGGTAGGGCAGGGCGGCGTGCTGGCTCACCTGTAACTCGGTGAGGGTCTCGCGAACCACCTCTTTGGCCAAGCAAGCGCATTTGCCACATTGGCTGGCGACGTTGGTCGCCGCTCGGACTTCCTTGTAACTGCAGCATCCTTCATAGATCGCATCGCGGATCTGTCCGTCGGTGACGCCGACACAAAGACACACATACATAGGGCTGACCATCGCGGGGTTGAGTCGATGGATTGGAGCTTAATGTTAATGAGAATGCTTGTCAAAGCACTTTCAGAAGGCGCTTGCCTTGAGCGACCGACGGTTGCATTCGGCCTGTCACGGGAAGCCGTGTATGATGGTCAGCCTTTGTTGGATGTCGGGCAGGCCTGCCTTGGCCCGGCAAACGGTTTTTCACCCTCATCAGGAGATTACAATGAGCGTACTCGTTGGCAAACAAGCCCCCGACTTCACCGTCCCAGCCGTGCTCGGCAACGGCGAGATCGTCGACAGCTTCAACCTGGCCTCGGCCATCAAGGGCAAGTACGGCCTGGTGTTCTTCTACCCACTGGACTTCACCTTCGTCTGCCCGTCCGAGCTGATCGCGCTGGACAACCGCATTCCTGATTTCCAAGCGCGCAACGTTGAAGTGATTGGTGTTTCGATCGACTCGCATTTCACCCACAACGCATGGCGCAACACCTCGGTGAACGCCGGCGGTATCGGCCCGGTCAAGTACACCCTGGCTGCCGACATGACCCACGAAATTTGCAAGGCTTACGACGTGGAGTCCGAGGGCGGCGTAGCGTTCCGTGGCGCCTTCCTGATCGACACCAACGGTGTCGTGCGTTCGCAGATCGTCAACGACCTGCCGCTGGGCCGCAACATGGACGAGCTGCTGCGCCTGGTTGATGCCCTGCAGTTCCACGAAGAGCACGGCGAAGTCTGCCCTGCCAACTGGAAAAAAGGCGACCAGGGCATGACCGCTTCGCCAGAAGGCGTTGCTGCTTACCTGAGCGAGAACGCTGGCAAGCTGTAATTGCCCTGCGTATGAAAACCGGCCCCGTTGGCTAGTGCCTGACTGTCAAGCCAATTGGGGCTGCGTTGCAGCCCCAATGGATAAGCATCAAACCTTGACTGACTGGTACTAGGCCCTGGTGGCCGGTTTTTTTGTGCCTAGCATTCAGCTAGGCCTCGCAAAGTGCTCCAGGAATCGGGCTTAGTCGCTGAAGTCGCGCCAGCCGCCCAGTTCTTTCCAGCGGTTGACGATGCCGCAGAACAGTTCGGCAGTCTTTTCGGTGTCGTAACGGGCCGAGTGCGCTTCACGACCATCGAAGTCGATGTCGGCGCTCTGGCAAGCGCGTGCAAGTACCGTCTGGCCGTACGCCAGGCCAGCCAGGGTTGCGGTGTCGAAGCTGGAAAACGGATGGAACGGGTTGCGCTTGATATCGTTGCGCGCTACCGCTGCATTGAGGAAACCCAGGTCGAAGCTGCTGTTGTGGCCGACCAGAATCGCTCGCTTGCAGCCATTGGCCTTCAGCGCTTTGCGCACGCCGCGGAAGATGTCGGTGAGCGCGCTTTCCTCGCTCACTGCCATGCGCAGCGGGTGGTCCAGCTTGATACCGGTGAACTCCAGCGCAGCCGCCTCGATGTTGGCCCCTTCGAACGGTTCTACCCGATAGAAATAGGTGTGCTCAGGGAACAGAAAGCCTTTTTCGTCCATGCCGATGGTCACGGCGGCAATTTCCAGCAGTGCGTCGGTTGCGCTGTTGAAACCGCCGGTCTCGACGTCCACTACTACCGGTAGGTAACCGCGGAAGCGTTCGGCCATGGGGTGGCGCGAGCCGCTGCCGCCCTGGCTGTCCTGATCGTCTTCGTAGAGGTCTTCGCTCACGCGTTGTCCTCCAGCAGGCGCCAGCGCAGTTTTTCACCAGCGCGCAGCGGGATTACGGTCTGCTCGCCAAATGGCAGGCTGTCCGGAGCGGTCCATTCTTCGCGGACCAGGGTGATGGTATCGGTGTTTGCAGGCAGGCCATAGAAAGCCGGGCCGTGCAGGCTGGCGAAGCCTTCCAGTTTATCCAGCGCATTGCGCTGTTCGAACGCCTCGGCGTACATCTCGATCGCCGCGTAAGCTGTGTAGCAGCCGGCACAACCGCAGGCAGCTTCCTTGGCGTGACGGGCGTGCGGTGCCGAGTCGGTGCCGAGGAAGAACTTGGGGTTGCCACTGGTGGCCGCATCCAGCAGCGCTACCTGGTGGGTATTGCGCTTGAGGATCGGCAGGCAGTAGAAGTGCGGGCGGATACCGCCGACCAGCATGTGGTTGCGGTTGTACAGCAGGTGCTGAGCGGTGATGGTCGCGCCGACGTTGGCAGGCGCTTCGCTGACGAACTGTGCGGCGTCGCCGGTGGTGATGTGTTCGAACACTACTTTGAGGGTCGGGAAGCGTTCGACCAGGCGGCGCATGTGCTCGTCAATGAAGCGCTTCTCGCGGTCGAATACATCGATCTCGCTGCGCGTCACTTCACCATGAACCAGCAACGGCATGCCCACTTCTGCCAGCGCCTCGATAGCGGGGAAGATGTTGTCGATGCTGGTCACGCCCGAGTCGGAGTTGGTCGTGGCTCCAGCCGGGTACAGCTTGGCTGCGTACACGATGCCGCTGGCCTTGGCCGCACGGATGTCCTCGGGGCTGGTGCGGTCGGTGAGATACAGCACCATCAGCGGTTCAAAGCGGCTGCCAGCCGGGCGGGCGGCAAGGATGCGCTCGCGGTAGGCACTGGCTTCTACGGCACTGCGCACCGGCGGGACCAGGTTGGGCATGATGATGGCACGGGCGAAAGTACGCGCCACATCGCCAACGGTATGGGGCAGGACGGCACCATCGCGCAGATGGATGTGCCAGTCGTCGGGACGCAGGAGGGTCAGGCGATCGGACATTGGGGATTCCAGGCGGGTCGAACTCAGGCCCCAATGCTACCGGAAAACCCCGGCCCGAGCACGGCTATCAAGTTTTCCGGCACGCGCCCGATAGCCTGCCTGTGAGCCGTCTGAATTTGTGGAGCCGCCCGTGCGCCAGCATTACCTAGCCCTGTTGACCCTTGTCGCCAGCCTGCCGGCCGGCGCCATGACGTTCCAGACCCGCATCGAGAATGTCGCCTGGAAGGTCGAGGGTGACCAGTTCGAATGCCGGCTGATCCAGCCGATCGAAGGCTTCGGCAGTGGCGAGTTCGTGCGCAAGGCAGGTGAGCAGCCGGTGTTCCAGCTGCGCTCGGCCAGCAACGTGCTGGGCGCAGGGTCAGCCACGCTGCTAGCTGCTGCGGCGCCTTGGCAACCAGGCCGTGGCGACGTCAATCTGGGCGCAGTACGCATGGCGCGCAGCGGAGTGCTGTTCAGTTCGTCGCAAAGCCAGGCCAGCCGCCTGATCAATGGGCTTCTTGACGGCCGCAGTACGGTGGTGCGCAACTACAGCGGCGAGGGTGGGCGCCCGACGGAAGTGCGAGTGTTGCCGGTGAGCTTCGTCAAGGCCTACAGCGACTATCAAGTGTGTACCAGCAAGTTGTTGGCAATGAATTACGACCAGATACGCCAGACCCAGGTCGGCTTCCCAGGCGGCGGGTTCGACCTCAGTGCCGACGCTCGCGCCCGGCTGGATGTGCTCCTCGATTACCTCAAGGCCGACCCGAGCGTGAATCATATCGAGCTCAATGGCCATTCCGACAACAGCGGCAATCGCCTGACCAACCGCGATACCTCGCGGCGGCGCGCGTTGGCGGTGGCTGATTACCTCAAGGCCCATGGGGTACCAGAAGAGCAGATCGTGGTGCGCTTTCACGGCGAGCGCTACCCACTGGTGAAGAACAACAGCCCAGCCAATCGGGCGCGCAATCGACGGGTCAACATCGAACTGGATCGAGTAGCACCCGTGGAAAAGCCAGCTGCTGCCGTTGTCCAGCAAGCTGCTCCCCCGGCGACTGCCCCTGCGCCGCAAGCCAAGGCCCTATAGGGGTAAAAAGGGAGTTACCGGCAGACGTCGCGCGGCCGACAGTTCTTGTCGCTTTGTCGTCACAAGCTGTCGCGCCACTGTAAATTTCCCGGCAAGGCCGGTAGAATCGGGCCTTTTCCGTACAACCCCGTGGAGTGATGGCATGGCGGACGTAAAAAAGGTCGTACTGGCGTATTCCGGCGGCCTTGATACTTCGGTGATTCTCAAGTGGCTGCAGGATACCTACGACTGTGAAGTGGTGACCTTCACCGCTGACCTGGGTCAGGGCGAGGAGGTCGAACCGGCCCGCGCCAAAGCTCAGGCGATGGGCGTCAAAGAGATCTACATCGACGACCTGCGCGAAGAATTCGTGCGCGATTTCGTCTTCCCGATGTTCCGCGCCAACACTGTCTATGAAGGTGAGTACCTGCTGGGTACTTCCATCGCCCGCCCGCTGATCGCCAAGCGCCTGATCGAAATCGCCAACGAAACCGGCGCCGATGCCATTTCCCACGGCGCTACCGGCAAAGGTAACGACCAGGTTCGCTTCGAGCTGGGTGCCTACGCGCTGAAGCCGGGTGTCAAGGTGATCGCGCCCTGGCGTGAGTGGGACCTGCTGTCCCGCGAGAAGCTGATGGACTACGCCGAGAAGCACGGCATTCCGATCGAGCGCCACGGCAAGAAGAAGTCGCCTTACTCGATGGACGCCAACCTGCTGCACATCTCCTACGAAGGCGGCGTTCTGGAAGACACCTGGACCGAGCACGAAGAGGACATGTGGCGCTGGAGCGTCTCGCCAGAGAACGCACCCGACCAGGCCACCTACCTGGAGCTGACCTACCGCAACGGTGACATCGTCGCCATCGACGGCGTCGACATGAGCCCGGCCACCGTGCTCGCCGAGCTGAACCGTATTGGCGGCGCCAACGGTGTTGGCCGTCTGGATATCGTGGAAAACCGCTACGTGGGCATGAAGTCCCGCGGTTGCTACGAAACCCCTGGCGGTACCATCATGCTCAAGGCTCACCGTGCCATCGAGTCGATCACCCTGGACCGCGAAGTCGCTCACCTGAAAGACGAGCTGATGCCTAAGTACGCCAGCCTGATCTACACCGGTTACTGGTGGAGCCCGGAACGCCTGATGCTGCAGCAGATGATCGACGCTTCGCAGGTCAACGTGAATGGCGTCGTTCGCCTCAAGCTGTACAAGGGCAACGTGATCGTTGTTGGCCGCAAGTCCGACGACTCGCTGTTCGATGCCAACATCGCGACCTTCGAAGAAGATGGCGGCGCCTACAACCAGGCCGATGCTGCCGGCTTCATCAAGCTCAATGCGCTGCGCATGCGAATCGCTGCCAACAAAGGCCGCGGGATGCTCTGAGCACCGGGCTGACCTGGTAAATGAACCCTGGCTTCGGCCGGGGTTTTTTTTTTGAGTGCGAATCAGCACTTACGCCCGGGCACTGGTCACCTCCTGCGGCAAGGCCGTGATCGACAGATTTACGCATTGTTGCAAGTCCACATTGCACAAGCGCCACTGCCTGTTATCCCTGGATGGCAGGGCAATGGCTTGCATGATCTGCTGCTGGATCAGTTTCTGCGCCTCGGGGCCTGAGAACATCATGGTCACCGTGTCGCGGCTTTCCACATGCATCGCGGGTTCGACTGGATGTTTCTGTTCAGCTGTATCAGGCATGTAAAACGATTTGGCGTTGAAGTTCAGGGTTAAAAAGAACAGCGCTGTCAGAAAGAATGGAAACCCTACAAGGAACCAAGTGTAATAAGTCTGACTTTTCTCGCTGAGAAACGGCAGGGTTGCCAATGCAGAAGCTTCAATGATGCCGGCGAAGATGGCAATTAAGGTTAATGGCGCAACAGGTTGATTATCAGTCATGTCCTCGACTCCTGCAGGTTCTGCTTATCAATAACCTACTCATCGCCTCAGCCAAATTCTGGAGTATTTCCGTGTGAACAAAATCTCGGTCGAGTCATCACTGTGTGACTGACTGAGGGTTTGATCTGCTTGCTTGTAAGTACTATCCCTGGGGGCTGTGAATTTTTTCTTGTAGGAAAATTCCGAAACAGATGTAAGGTTCATCTATTCGGCTATTTGTGCGGAGATTGTGCGCGCCTTTGAGTGTCCTGCTCGGTTATGGTGAGGCTGTCGTCAAAGCAAATAACGAATAATGGATATCGCATGAATAAAGTCCTTATCGTGGATGATCATCCGGTCATACGCTTGGCAGTGCGCATGCTGATGGAGCGGCATGGGTACGATGTTGTCGCAGAGACCGACAACGGCATAGCGGCCCTGCAGCTCACTCGCGAACACCATCCCGATGTCGTCGTGCTCGATATCGGCATTCCCAAGCTCGATGGACTGGAGGTGATCGCCCGGCTGGCCGCTGCATGCCCTGGCAGCCGTGTGCTGGTGCTGACGTCTCAGGCGCCTGGGCATTTCTCGATGCGCTGCATGCAGGCGGGAGCTTCGGGCTATGTGTGCAAGCAGCAAGAGCTCACCGAGCTGCTCAGTGCCATCAAGGCTGTACTTTCGGGATATAGCTATTTCCCGAACCAGGCGCTGCACAAGTCACGCGGCCGGGTGGGCGGGGCTAGCGAAGCGGAGATGGTCGAGCGCTTGTCGGCGCGTGAAATGATGGTGCTGCAGCAGCTTGCCAAGGGGCGGTCGAACAAGGAGATAGCCGACAGCATGTTCCTCAGCAACAAGACGGTCAGTACCTACAAGACGCGCTTGCTGCTAAAGCTCAATGCCCAGTCGCTGGTAGACCTGATCGAACTCGCCCGGCGCCACGATCTGAACTGAGTCAGCATGTACCACGCCCGCGACACAGTGGCTTAGTGTGGATTACAGGTCGTAGTCGAAATCGGCCAGTTGCCGCTGCAGGCGCCGCTCCTCGAGCAGGTTGTCGATGGTACGGCGCTTGCTCAGGTTGGTCTTGGCAGGTTCCACCTGAGGCTCTACGTCGTCATCAGCAGTGACAAAGTCATCTTCGATAGACAGCTCTTCTTTATCTGTACTCATGAGTCGCTCCACGCCAAAGGGCCATTGGCCGTCCTTATAGCGAGAAAGCGCAGCCTGGTAAAAAAGATTTTTTCAATCGCTGCACCGGTTTTTTGCTATTGGCTCAATCGTCGCATGCCTTGTGCTTGTATTCGCACAGGTCTTCGATGCGGCAGCTGCCGCAGCGAGGCTTACGTGCCTGGCAGACATAGCGCCCATGCAGGATAAGCCAATGGTGGGCGTCGAGTAGGTAGTCCTTGGGGACGAACTTGATCAGCTTCTTTTCCACTTCGAGCACTGTCTTGCCCGGCGCGATGCCAGTGCGATTGCTGACCCGGAAAATATGGGTGTCCACGGCCATGGTTGGCTGGCGGAAGGCGGTATTGAGCACGACATTGGCCGTCTTGCGGCCCACACCCGGCAACGCTTCCAGGGCTTCACGGGTTTGTGGGACTTCGCCGCCATGGCGCTCGATCAGCAACCTGCACGCCTCGATGACATTCTTGGCTTTGCTGTTGTAAAGGCCGATGGTCTTGATGTATTCGCTCAGCCCCTCGACTCCCAACGCATGGATGGCTTGCGGTGTGTTGGCAACTGGAAACAGGCGCGCAGTGGCCTTGTTGACGCCAACATCGGTGGACTGGGCCGAAAGCGTCACGGCAACTAGAAGCTCGAACGGGGTGCTGTACGCAAGTTCCGTTTTGGGGTCGGGGTTGTCTTCGTGCAGCCTGCGAAAAATCTCCAGGCGTTTGGCGGCATTCATGGGGTCAACGCTTTCCTTGAAGGCAGGTGAAGTTAGGCGGCCGCCAAGTGTACTAGGCCAGCAGCTGACCTAGCATCAGCGGTGCATCTGTCGGCACCTCGCAAGGCGTGGTCATCACTTTGCTTGGTAATGACGTTGTTTAGTAGCGGTTAGGCCGGTCTGGCTGGCCTTGATCCGTTCGAGGGCGGCCTTGATCGTGTCTGCGGCGCCCTGTGCACCGGCATCTTCGACCGCGGGGCGCTGGGCTTCACGGCTCTCTTTATTGCGCTGCAGGCGTGCGCTGCGTTGTTCGATGCGCTGGCGCGCATGCTCACGTCGCAGCGCACGAGCTTGAAGCTGCTCGGGGCTGTGAGCCAGGCATCCCAGAAACCCGGTAGCCCAGGCGCACCGTTGACCACCGGTCACCGTGAAGCCTGGCATGGCTGCCGCAGAGGAAGTTGCCCCGGCGATCAGGCCGGGGCAGGGTAGGTTACTTGATGCGCTGACCTGGCTTGGCGCCGCTGTCAGGGCTGAGCAGGTAGATCTCTTCACCGCCAGGCCCTGCGGCCATGACCATGCCCTCAGACACACCAAAGCGCATTTTGCGCGGTTTGAGGTTGGCGACCATCATGGTCAGGCGGCCTTCAAGCTGGGAAGGGTCTGGATAGGCCGACTTGATGCCGGAGAACACATTGCGCTGCTCGTCACCGATGTCCAGGGTCAGCTGCAGCAGTTTGTCGGCACCGGGTACGGCTTGCGCCTTGACGATCAGCGCCACGCGCAGATCGACGGCGGCGAAGGTGTCGAACTCGATCTCGGCCGACAGTGGGTCTTTGGCCAGTTCACCATTGCCGACTGGCGCCTGTGTTTCGGCGGCCAGCAGATCTTCCTTGCTGGCGGCGATCATGGCTTCGATCTTGGCCGGTTCGATACGGCTCATCAGTGCTTTGAACGGGTTCAGCTGGTGGTTTTCCAGGCGCGACTGATGGTCGTTCCAGGTCAGTGGCGCTACGTTGAGGAATGCCTCGGCATCAGCGGCGAGCAGCGGCAACACCGGCTTGAGGAAGATCACCAACTGGCGGAACAGGTTGATGCCCTGAGCGCAAATGGCCTGGACCTCTTCCTGCTTGCCTTCCTGCTTGGCCAGCGACCAAGGCGCCTTGTCGGCGATCCAGGCATTGGCGCGGTCGGCCAGGGCCATGATTTCGCGCATTGCACGGCCGAAGTCGCGGCTCTCGTAGGCCTCGGCGATCAATGGAGCAGCGGCGAGGAAGGCCTCGGTCAACTCCGGCGCTGCATCGCCTGCAACCATCACGCCGGCATTGCCCTTGTGAATGAAGCCTGCGCAGCGGCTGGCGATATTGACCACCTTGCCGACCAGATCGGAATTGACCTTCTGCACGAAGTCTTCGAGGTTCAGGTCAAGGTCATCGACGCCACGGCCGAGCTTGGCGGCGTAGTAGTAACGCAGGTACTCCGGCTGCAGGTGGTCCAGGTAGGTGCGTGCCTTGATGAACGTACCGCGGGATTTGGACATTTTCGCGCCGTTGACGGTCAGGTACCCGTGTACGTTGACCGCCGTCGGTTTGCGCAAGCCTGCGCCTTCGAGCATGGCCGGCCAGAACAGGGCGTGGAAGTTGACGATGTCCTTGCCGATGAAATGGTACAGCTCGGCCTTCGAGCCTTCGTTCCAGAACGCATCGAAATCCAGTTCCGGACGACGTGCGCACAGGTTCTTGAAGCTGGCCATGTAGCCGATCGGTGCGTCGAGCCAGACGTAGAAGTACTTGCCCGGCTCGCCCGGGATCTCGAAACCGAAATAAGGCGCATCACGGGAAATGTCCCACTCTTGCAGGCCGGCATCCAGCCATTCGGCCAGCTTGTTGGCGACTGCGTCCTGAAGCGTGCCGCTACGGGTCCATTGCTGCAGCATGGCCTGGAAATCCGGCAGCTTGAAGAAGAAGTGCTGGGAATCGCGCAGCACCGGAGTGGCACCGGAAATGGCCGACTTGGGGTTCTTCAGTTCGGTTGGGGCGTAGGTGGCGCCGCATTTTTCGCAATTGTCGCCGTACTGGTCTTCAGCGGCGCACTTCGGGCAAGTGCCCTTGATGAAGCGGTCGGCGAGGAACATGCCCTTCTCTGGGTCGAAGTACTGAGTCACCGAACGGGTAGCGATATGCCCGGCGTCGCGCAGGCGCGTGTATATGAGTTCCGACAGTTCGCGGTTTTCGTCACTGTGGGTCGAATGGAAGTTGTCGAAGTCCACCAGGAAGTCGGCGAAGTCGCTGCTGTGTTCGGCCTGGACGTTGGCGATCAGCTGTTCCGGGGTGATGCCTTCCTTTTCTGCGCGCAGCATGATGGCTGAGCCGTGGGCATCGTCGGCACAAACGTAGATGCACTGGTTGCCGCGCAGCTTCTGGAAGCGCACCCACATGTCCGTCTGGATGTATTCCAGCATATGGCCAAGGTGGATGGATCCATTGGCATAGGGCAGGGCGCTGGTGACGAGAATCTGGCGTGGCTCGGACATGGTGGCTCGGCTACTTATCTGGCTCAGGTAAAGATGAGGGTGATCGGCCACTATAAAGGCCCAGCAAAGATATTTCACCCCAAGCGCGCATCTGCTGACGATTGACGGGTTAGGATAGGCGCCTGTTTCGTACTCAGTTTGCCAATGGGAGTGTCCATGAGTGCCGTCACCCGTGCCGCCGTCGAAGGCGTGCTTCGCCAGTACACCGACCCTTACCTGAACCAGGACCCAGTCAGCGCCGGTTGCGTGCGCGCGATCGACATCCAGGCCGGACAGGTCACTGTGCAACTGCAACTGGGGTATGCCGCGGGCCTGTTCAAAAATGGCTGGGCCCAGGTGCTGCAGACCGCCATCGAAAACCTCGATGGGGTCAGTGCTGCACAGGTGGCGATCGACTGTCAGATCGCCACGCACAAGGCTCAGGCGCAAGTCCCGGCCATGGCCAACGTCAAGAACATCATTGCCGTGGCCTCGGGCAAGGGTGGTGTCGGCAAGTCGACCACCGCGGCCAATCTGGCGCTGGCCCTGGCCCGTGAGGGGGCCCGCGTGGGTATTCTCGATGCCGACATCTACGGCCCCAGCCAGGGCGTGATGTTTGGCATTCCCGAAGGCACCCGCCCGCAGATCCGCGAGCAGAAATGGTTCGTGCCGATCAAGGCCCATGGCGTGGAAGTGATGTCCATGGCGTTTCTCACCGATGACAACACCCCAATGGTCTGGCGTGGGCCGATGGTATCGGGTGCGCTGCTGCAATTGGTGACTCAGACCGCCTGGGACGATCTGGATTATCTGGTCATCGACATGCCGCCGGGTACTGGCGATATCCAGCTGACGTTGGCGCAGAAAGTGCCGGTGGCAGGCTCGGTGATCGTCACCACACCGCAAGACTTGGCATTGCTGGATGCCAAGAAGGGTGTGGAAATGTTCCGCAAGGTCAACATCCCGGTGCTGGGCGTGGTGGAGAACATGGCCGTGCACATCTGTTCGAACTGCGGCCATGCCGAGCATTTGTTCGGCGAGGGTGGCGGTGAAAAGCTGGCGGCGCAGTATGGTGTCGACCTGCTGGCCTCGTTGCCTCTATCGATGCTGATCCGCGAGCAGGCCGACAGCGGCAAACCGACCGCGATCGCCGAGCCGGAAAGCCAGATTGCCATGGTCTATCAAGAGCTGGCGCGCCAGGTAGGCGCACGGATCGTGCTGCAGGAAGCGGCCGCACCGGCAATGCCGAGCATCACCATCAGCGAAGATTGAAGGTAGCGTGTGCATTTTGCGGGTGAGCTCGAAGGTTGCAGCTCACCCCAAATCATGTGCCGTGATTGCGGCGTGAGTTCAGCCGCGAACCAAGCGACGCGGGGTACGGCACGGGCGCTGATTAGCAGTCAGGCATAAAAAAACCCGCCAGAAGGCGGGTTTTTTTGAAAGCTAGAAAGCTGAGATCGACTTAGGCGATCTGAACTTCTTCAGCCTGCATGCCTTTCTGGCCGCGGGTAGCGACGAAAGTAACAGCCTGGCCTTCTTTCAGGGTTTTGAAGCCGTCAGCTTGGATGGCTTTGAAGTGCACGAACAGGTCATCGCCCGACTGAGGGGTGATGAAGCCGTAGCCTTTCTCATCGTTGAACCACTTAACGGTACCGGATTGACGGTTGGACATTTTTCTGTCTCCTTGGACAATTTGATAACGGTCAGGAAAAACCCTGCCCGGGACTGAGCGCAAAGAGAGCAGAAAATTCAGCGATGGGCCGATCAGGATCGTGCATCAAACTAGAGATTCTCGGTGTCACGTGCAGCACAGTGGCGCCACCTTACCCCACTTTCCGCAAGCTGCCAATGGTCTGTGAACGCTTTAGGCAAATTCGGATCGGCGGCGGCTGCAAGCCTCGTGCGACGCGGGGTGAGGCTTGGAACTTTAACCCTGGCCTCGGGACCGGTAATATGCGCGTCTGGATTTTCCCCTCGCAACTCTTCAGGACACCCCGCCATGAGCATCAAATCGGACAAGTGGATTCGCCGCATGGCGCAGGAACACGGCATGATCGAGCCATTCGTCGAGCGCCAAGTGCGCGGCGAGCAGGACAGCCGGGTCATCTCCTTCGGCGTCTCCAGCTACGGCTACGACGTACGCTGCGCTGATGAATTCAAAGTGTTCACCAACATCAACTCGGCCACCGTCGACCCGAAAAACTTCGATGCCGGCAGCTTCGTCGACGTCAAGAGCGATGTGTGCATCATCCCGCCCAACTCCTTCGCCCTGGCCCGTACCGTCGAATATTTCCGTATTCCGCGCAACGTTCTGACCATCTGCCTGGGCAAAAGCACCTATGCCCGTTGCGGCATCATCGTGAACGTGACGCCGCTGGAGCCTGAGTGGGAGGGCCACGTGACGTTGGAGTTTTCCAACACCACTACCTTGCCGGCGAAGATCTACGCCAATGAAGGTGTGGCGCAGATGCTGTTCCTCGAATCCGATGAAGAGTGCGAAGTGTCGTACAAGGACCGTGGCGGCAAGTACCAAGGACAACGCGGCGTTACCCTGCCTCGCACCTGATCCGACGAGCGCGGGGAATTAGTTTCGACGTTGGCACTCCAAGAGATTGAACAGTGCCGATACGTATGCAACGTGTCGGCCCTAGTCAGGAGTTGCCTATGAAACTTGACCCCTCAATCAGTGCCAAGCTGGCTGTCATGCAGCCCAACCAGATTGGGTTGCTGGCCTGGTCAGTACTCGCGCATCCACTTCCCCTTCAGGCCGGTGGTGTGCCGCACCAGCCCGATCCTGATACGCCGCAACCTACACAGCCTGGCGATACGCCTAATGAGCCGGGTAACCCCACCCGTCCTGATGATCCGCCTCCTTCACCCGTAGTGTGACTGCTAGGCCAGCGCCCAGATCTGGTCGCCTCCAGTGAGGTAGACGCGGGCGCCATGGCCGGGCTCAACCAACCATCCACCGGTGAACTCCCCAAAGGCCGGTAGCAGGCTGACCTGTGCGTCCATGAGGAAGCACGGCAGCCTGAGCCTTTGACGTGCGCGCCCACGCAGCAGGTATGCCGGATGCACGTGTCCGGCCAGCACCGGGTACTCTGGATGCGGCTGGGGCTCATGTTGTAAGGCAAAAGGAGCCATCAACAGGGGCTCGTCCTGTACCTCTATGGCTAATGTGGCAGGTGGGTCCCCTGCGTGGTGGTCATGGTTGCCACGTACCAGTACGACCTTCAACCGATCATGCCGGGCTCTCCACTCATGCAGCCTGGCCAGGGTGGCCGGGGCATGGGCTTTGCGCGCATGCAGGAAGTCGCCAAGGATGATCAACTGCTCGCACGGGTACTGCTGCAGCAAGCCGTCCAGGCGCGCCAGGGTCGCCGATGTGGTGCCGCGGGGAACGGGTTGATGCAGCGCTCGGTAACTGGCTGCCTTGCCGATATGCACGTCGGCCACCAGCAGGGCGCAACGTGCCGGCCAATAGATGGCCTTGTCCGCCAGCAACCAGAGCGTCTCGCCGCAGTGTTCGATAACCAGGTGATTACTCGTCATCGATTGGCCGCTTTTTCCAAGTCTGCCACCATGCGCGCGATACGGTCTGCCAGCTTTTCGGTACTCAAGGTTTCCCGCATGCCCTCGACCAGCAGAGCGAAAGCCAGCGGGCCAGGCCGCTGCAGCGGGCGCAGGTCCAGTTGCAACTGCTGCATCTTGGTTAACTGACGGTGTAGCCGTTCGATTTCCAACTCCTCGTTCAGCACCTCATCGCGCGCCTGGCCAAGCAGCAAGTTGCCAGCATCATGCTTGCGGAACACTTCGTAGAACAGGCCGCTGGACGCCTGGATCTGCCGTGTGCTTTTTTGCGCGGCAGGGTACCCACCGAACACCAGCCCGGCGATCTGAGCGATCTCACGAAAACGCCGCAGCGCCATTTCCCCAGCATTCAGGCTGGCCATAACATCCTCCAGCAGGTTGTCGCCGCCAAGCGCACCCGGCAAGCAACCTGCCCAATTTACATCGCTAGGGCTGAGCAGTTCGAAACCGTAGTCGTTCACAGCGATGGATACCGATAACGGCTGCTCGCGGCTCACCCGCCAGGCGATCAGGTTGGCCAAGCCCAGGTTGGCCATGCGCCCGGCGAATGGGTAGAGAAACAGGTGCGAGCCCTGGCGGGTGCTGAGCGTTTCTGCCAATAGGGTGTTGCAGGTTGGCAAGGCTGACCACTGCGCCTGCAACGTGAGCAGGGGCCGTACCGCTTGCATCTCTGGCCCTCGGAACTGTTCCTGTGAGGCAGCATCGAGCTGTTCGACCAGTGCGTCAGCCAGTTCGCTGGACAGTGGCATGCGCCCCCCATTCCAGCGCGCCAGCGCAGCCTTGCGCGAAGTGCTGCGCCGTACATAGGCGGTCATGCCTTCCACCCGCACCAGCTCCAGGATACGGCCCCCGAATACCAGGCTGTCACCGGGCCGCAAGCGGGCGATGAAGGCTTCTTCGACGCTCCCCAGGTGTTTGCCGCCGCCGCCCTTGCTCCAGTATTTGAGCTGCAGGCTGGCCTCGCTGACGATGGTGCCGATACCCATGCGCTGGCGGCGCGCCAGGCGTTCGCTGGCTACCCGCCAGACACCGTCGGGGTGTGCCTCGACGCGCTGGTAATCCGGGTATGCGGTCAGGGCGTGGCCGCCGTGGTTGACGAAGTCCAGCGCCCATTGCCACTGGCTGTCGCGCAGCTCGCGGAACGCCCAGGTACTGCGCACTTCGGCGAGCAATTGGTCCGGGCGAAAACCACTGCCCAACGCCATGCTCACCAGGTGCTGGACCAGCACGTCCATACACAGGCGTGGCGAGCGACGCGCTTCGATATGCCCCTCAGTCAGTGCTGCCCGGGCTGCGGCGGCCTCAACCAACTCCAGGCTGTGGGTCGGCACCAAGGTGATGCGCGAACGCCGCCCTGGGGCATGGCCAGAGCGACCGGCGCGCTGCATGAGGCGGGCAATGCCTTTGGTCGAGCCGATCTGCAGCACACGTTCCACCGGGAGGAAGTCCACGCCCAGGTCGAGGCTGGAGGTGCAGATCACGGCCTTGAGCGTGCCCTGCTTGAGGCTTTGCTCGACCCAGTCACGTGTTGCCCGGGCCAGCGATGCATGGTGCAAGGCAATCTGCCCGGCCCAGTCGGGGCGGGCATCAAGCAATGCCTGGTACCAGAGTTCGGCCTGGGCGCGGGTGTTGGTGAATACCAGGCTGCTGGTGCTGGCATCGAGTTCCTGGGCAACCTGGTCAAGCATTTTCAGCCCCATGTGCCCGGCCCAGGGAAAGCGCTCAATCGCTGTGGGCAGCAAGGTGTCGACCAGCAATTGCTTGTCCTGGCGGCCTTTGACCAATTGGCCGCCACCCGGTAGCAGCACCTCCAGGGCGTGGGACAGGTTGCCTAGAGTCGCCGACAAGCCCCAGGTTACCAGCCCCGGGTGCCATCGACGCAAACGCGCCAATGCCAGCTGCAACTGCACGCCACGCTTGTTGCCGAGCAGTTCATGCCACTCATCCACCACCACTAGGCGCAGGTTAGCGAAGTCTTCAGCCGCCTGAGCTCGGGTCAGCAGCAGTGTCAGGCTTTCTGGTGTGGTGATCAGGGTGCTTGGCAAACGCCGGGCCTGCCGAGCGCGCTCGGCGCTGCCAGTGTCGCCACTGCGTACGCCAACCGTCCAGTCCAAGCCAAGCTCATCCAATGGCGCTTGCAGGGCGCGCGCAGTATCTGCGGCCAGTGCGCGCATTGGGGTGATCCATAACACCTGCAGCGGTGCAGGCTGGCGCCCCTTGGTTGGCTTGGCGAATGCGCGCAGCGCTGCCAGCCATAGCGCGTAGGTTTTGCCTGCCCCGGTGCTGGCATGCAGCAGCCCGGATTCGCCGCGACCTACTGCTGCCCACACCTGGCGCTGAAACGCAAATGGCTTCCAGTTGCGGGCTTTGAACCAGGCATTGGCTAGGTCGGAATGAGCGGGCATGGTGCCGAAGGTCCTGAGAGATCGTGTTCTACAGACCACCGGCCACCAGTATTGGTTTTAATCGATCAATTGGCCAAGAGGTAACCGCTGCGGCACACCTGCTCGCCTGCGACATGGGCAATCACCATGCCTGCCGTGGCCATGCGCCGAACATTGCGCGCATACAACAGGCCCGGCTGGCTGTTGCGGATTGCGCTCACACGGTCGCTCAACGGGTCAATGACTTCGGCGATCAGTTGCCCTGCCTGCAGATACTGGCCAGGGCGCGCGTGGTACACCACCAGCCCACCTAGCGGGGCAATCACCGGCTCCACAGCGGCCAGCGGGGTGGCTGGGTGAGGCAGCGCTGGCAATGGGGCAGGGGTGCCCTGGATGACTTTCGTGTGGGTCAGGTACTCGAGTATGGCCTGGCTGTCTTGATTGGCCAGCTCATGGGTCACATCCGCCTGGCCGCGCAGCTCCACAGTGACCGCGAGGCTGCCCAGTGGGATCGGGAAGCGCTTGGTAAAGCGCTGTTGCAGTTGCCACCACACCAGGCTGAAACACTCATCAAACGACTGCCCGCCTGAGTCGGTGGCCAGCAGGCTCGCCTGCGCCCCCAGGTAGCGCGCCAGTGGCTCGACCTGAGGCCAGGCTTCGGGGGTGGTGTAGAGGTGCTCGACTGCCTCGAAATCACAGTGCAGGTCCAGCACCATGTCGGCATCGCACGCCAGACGTTGCAAGGCCAGGCGTTGAGACTGCAGTGGCGTCTGCGCCGTCTGGGCATCCAGGCCGCGACGCAGATACTCGCGTATCAGTGCCCGGTTGTGGGTTGGGTCTTGAGTCAGATGGCCTTCGATCTGGTCACCGATGCTGTCGGAGAGGTCGACGAAGTTGCGGTTGAAGTTCTCCCCGCTTTGCAGCTCGAAACGGCCCAAGGGGGCGTCCAGCATCACCTGCGCCAGGCCAACCGGGTTGGCCACCGGTACAAGGATGATCTCGCCGAGCAGGCGGCCTTGCTGTTCAAGTTCGCTCAGGCGGCGTTTGAGGTGCCAGGCTACGAGCATACCGGGCAGTTCGTCGGCGTGTAGCGAAGCCTGGATATACACCTTCGCCCCCCCTTTTGGGCCGAAGTGGAAGCTGTGCAGTTGGCGGGTGATGCCCGGCACGGGCGAAAGCAGTTCGTGGGTCGAGTGATGCATGGTGGTCCTGGCTGCGTGGCGAAAACGGTCTGCGACACGGGTCGGCAGAAAGATAGAAGCATACTTTCTGCGATAGCGCCTCACCGTGTGCCTTGTTCAGACCAGCAAGGCCTGCAGACTGGCCAGGTCGTCGGCTTCGTCCACCGGCTTGTCCAGGCGCCAGCGCAGCATCCGTGGAAAGCGCACGGCGATGCCGCTCTTGTGGCGTTTGGAAAGTGCAATGCCCTCGAAGCCCAACTCGAATACCAGCGTGGGCTTGACGCTTCGCACTGGCCCGAACGTCTCCACCGTGGTTTTGCGAATGATCGCATCGACCTTGCGCATTTCCTCGTCGCTAAGCCCGGAGTACGCCTTGGCGAATGGCACCAGGGCCCTGTCGGGAGTGCCGGGTGGCGCATTCCACACAGCGAAGGTGTAGTCGCTGTACAAACTGGCGCGGCGGCCGTGGCCGCGCTGGGCGTAGATCAGAACCGCATCGACGCTGAACGGGTCGATCTTCCACTTCCACCACAGGCCCATGTCTTTGGTGCGGCCTACGCCGTACAGGGCATCGCGCTGCTTGAGCATCAGGCCCTCGACACCCAGAACACGGGACTGCTCCCGTTGTTGGGCCAGGTCGCTCCAATCGTTACCCTCAAGCAAGGGCGAAAGCAGCAACGGTGCCAGTGGCTGTTCCTGCACCAGACGCTCTAGCTGTTGACGCCGCTCGTGTTGCGGCCGGCTGCGCCAGTCTTCGCCTTGCCATTCCAACAGGTCATAGGCTTGCAGCACTACCGGAGCGTCGGCCAGTAGTTTCTTGCCCAAGGTTTTGCGGCCGATGCGTTGCTGCAGCACCGCGAAGGGTTGTACGGCCGGCACATCAGGGTCGCCAGCGGGCTTCCAGACCAGAATCTCGCCGTCCAGTACTGTGCCGTCAGGTAGGCTTTCAGCCAATGCATGCAGCTCGGGAAAGCGGTCGGTGACCAGCTCTTCGCCGCGTGACCAGATCCACAGCTGGCCCTCACGCTTGACCACCTGGGCACGTATGCCATCCCACTTCCATTCGATCTGCCATTCAGAGGGCGGGCCGAGCTGAGCCTGAAACTCCTCAGCCGGGGCTTGCAGCGGGTGAGCGAGAAAGAACGGATAAGGCTGGCCGCCGCGCTGGCTGTGTTCATCGGCGGATTCTTCAGCGACCAGCTTGTGGTAACTGGTGGCCGTCGGCCGATGGCTGATGTCGGTGTAGCCTACCATTCGTTGAGCGACGCGCTTGGCGTCCAGGCCTGCGAGTTGGGCCAGGGCGCGAGTGACCAGCAATTTGGAAACGCCTACGCGAAAACTGCCCGTGATCAGCTTCAGGCAGAGCATCAGGCTAGGGCGGTCCAATTGTGCCCACAAAGGCGGCAGGCGCTGCTGGATGACCTCTGCGGGCAGCCCACGCAAGGGCAGCAGATGAGTTTCGACCCAGTAGGCCAGGCCCTCGTCGCTGCCCTGGCTAGCGTCAGGCAGCAGCAGCGAAATGGCTTCTGCCAAATCGCCTACGGCTTGATAGCTCTCTTCGAACAACCACTCAGGCAAACCGGCCATCGCCGTTGCCAGTTCACGTAGTGTTCGTGTGGGCACCAATTGCCGAGGGCGGCCCCCAGCAAGAAAATACACAGCCCATGCAGCATCTTCGGCAGGCGCCGATGCGAAGTAGTCGCGCAACGCCTCCAGCTTGGCATTGCTGGACGTAGTGGCATCCAGGCGCAGGTAAAGTTCGGCGAATGCTTTCATGCCTCGGGCTCCGTGGCCGGGGTGTCATCCTCTTCGCCATACTCGGTGACG
This sequence comes from Pseudomonas sp. 51_B, assembly GCF_017491595.1. NCBI lineage: Bacteria > Pseudomonadati > Pseudomonadota > Gammaproteobacteria > Pseudomonadales > Pseudomonadaceae > Pseudomonas > Pseudomonas sp. 51_B. The sequence continues at coordinate 50,511 of NZ_JAFGYW010000007.1, read as the reverse complement.
AAAGCCCGAGCATCCAGGCCTTGCTCATTGAGGTAGCGCACCAGCACGTTCACTGAGCCGTGGGTCACCATGACCCGCTCGGCGCCGGTCTGGCCGATGGCCCAGAGCAGCCCTGGCCAGTCGGCATGGTCGGACAACACGAAGCCGCGGTCCACACCGCGGCGCCGCCGTGTTCCGCGCAGCAGCATCCAGCCGCTGGCGAAGGCGTCGCTGTAATCGCCGAAACGGCGCATCCACGTGCTGCCAGCGGCCGAAGGTGGCGCCAGCACCAGCGCTCTTTGCATCAGTGGGTCTTTGCGCGGAATATCGCCGGCATACCGAGTAGGCGGCAGGTACACCCCAGCTTCGCGGTAGACCCGGTTCAGTGGCTCGACAGCGCCATGCACCAGAATCGGGCCGATGTCCGGGTCCAGGCCATGCAGAATCCGCTGCGCCTTGCCGAAGGCATAGCAGAATAAAACGCTGGCCTTGCCTTGCTCACAATTGCTGCGCCACCAAGCATTGATGCCAGCGAAGATTTCCGCCTGGCTGGGCCAGCGATAGATCGGCAGGCCGAACGTGGATTCGGTGATGAAGGTATGGCAGCGCACCGGCTCGAAGGCGCTACAGGTGCCATCCGGTTCGACTTTGTAATCGCCCGACGCGACCCAGACTTCGCCTTGGTATTCCAGGCGCACCTGCGCCGACCCCAACACGTGGCCGGCCGGGTGCAGGCTGAGGGTGACGCCATGGTGCTGGATGCGCTCACCGTAGGCCAGGGTCTGCAAGTCGATGCCCTGGCCCAAGCGGCTGCGCAGGATGCCCTCACCGGGTGCAGCGGTCAGGTAATGGCTATTGCCCGTGCGGGCATGGTCGCCGTGCCCGTGGGTGATCACTGCGCGCTCGACCGGGCGCCAGGGGTCTATGTAAAAGTCGCCGGGCGGGCAGTACAGGCCTTCGGGGCGGGCGATGACGAGGTCCATGGCATGCCTGTGCTGGTTGTGGGTTACCAGTTAGGAGCTTTGGCCACGGGGGGAAGTTCGTATGGAATTGGCTCACAGCTGCCTGGCTTGGCTAAGGCGGCGGCTGGAGTGCAGCCGGCTGCTCGATCCCTCAGGCGCTGAAGATGCTGAGGCGTGCCCACTGACACGCCTCGCTTTGCGTCATTGTGCTGCAACCCTCAACGCCCCGGCACCAAGGTCAAGCGCTGGCTGCCATAAGCCCGTGCGAAATGCTGCGGCTGCAGCGGCAGGCTCATGAAGCGCCCTTTGAACCAGGCATCCAGGCCGTCGGCGTAGTGCGCGCTGGCCGGGTTGCCGGACTGTCCGCTGCTGGTCAGCACCTGTAGGGGTTCGGCCTGGCTGAAATCGACGATCATCCGTGCCGAAGCCGGCAGGCGCGTGTCGAAATCGCTACCCCAGGCGTATGGGGTCAGGCTCAGCGTGGTGAAGTCGCCACCGGCGGCCAGTGGTGAGTGGCTAAGCGCGTCACCCAGGCCGTGATAAGCGGGCGCCGGCCAGCGATACTGGTGCAGCTTGCCCCATTGCCAGGCGCTTAGGTCGCTGCCCAGTTGCGCGGAGCCAACATCTACCGCAGCTGCCAGGCTGCGGGCGAGGATGGCCGGTTTGTCCTCTTTTTGCGCTGTGCTGCGATCATCCCAGAATGGGCTGTCGTCGCGCCCCAGCAGGTGGTCGGCCTGAGCCGAGTAAGACAACCGGGCATTACTGACGAATGCTTGCCAGGCAGGGCCCGACTCCGGGCCGAGGTCGTCGAGGAAGGTCTGCCGAGTGACTTCCTGAAGGAACAGCTCGTAAAGCGCTGCATCCGCCGAAACCGGGCTCAGTCGGCCATCGAATGCCTTCAGACGAGCAAGCGCGTTGCGCGCTTTGTCGCGCTGAGCCGGCGGCAGGGCATCGATGGCCTGCTTGAGCGGCTGGGCCATGCCGGGAGCCTCGAACATCTGCTTGAGCTTGGCGGCCATCAGCGTCACCTGATCATTCTGCATGGCCATCAGGCTGCGCGCGTCGTGTCGGCCGTTGCCGGCCAGCTGGGCCAGGCGCTCTGCACGCTCAGGGTAGTACCAGGTGCTGGACAGCTGCATGCCATAGCCACGGGGCAGGCTGCGCTGGTTGGCGTGGGCGATCCAGCCGGCCGGAGGGTCCTGGTCATAGGGGTGCAGCATCGGGTCGGCATAGCCGTCCCAGTCATAGCGCCCATCCCAGCCTGGCGACGGCAGCAGGCCCTGGCCCTCACGGCGGTTGGGGTAGCGGCCGCTAACCTGCCAGCCGATATGCTCAGGTTCGGCGAAGACGAAGTTCAGGGCAGCGCTGGCCACCTCACGGGTACTGTCGAAGGCACGCTCCACATTCTGTGCCCGGGTCAGGTCGAACAGTGCGTCGAGGCTGCGGTCGCCCTTGAGGTGTGGCAGGCTCAGGGCCAGGCCTAGGCTCGGGTTGCCGGCCTGGGGCAGCAGGGTGCCGTGGCGAGTGTCGTACATCACTTCGCGCTGTGGGCGCTGGCCGCGTACGAAGAACGTCTCGCTGCGCGCCCGCGCCGCTAGCCATTTGCCGTCGGCCAGGTAGCTCACCTGGCTGCCGGCGTGCCGCAGTTGCTCCAGGTACAGGTCTTGGTTATCAGCCATTACTGCGCTGCTGCTCCAGGCCAGTTTGCCGTTGTAACCGGCCAACACGATGGGAAAGCCCGGCAGAGAAAGGCCCGCGACCTGATACTTGCCCGTGTGGATCTGCACCGGGCTCAAGGCCCAGGTGGCGCGGCTGTCACTGGCCAACAGGCTCTTGCCACTGCGGCTGCGCTGCGGGCCGAGCGCCAGGTTGGCTGACCCAGGGCTGCCGAGCAGGTCGAGGTCGGCGAGTTTCTGGCTGGCTGCCGCCAATGCGGGCAAGCCTGGTAATTGGCTGCCCAGGTTCAGGCCTTTGAGTTTCTCCACCTCGGCGTCAGGCAGAGGTTCGTCCGGTGCGCCGGGCAGCAGCCAAGGCAATTTGGCGCTGCCCACCTTTTGCGCCAGGGTCAGGGCGCTGAGCTCTTCGTGCAAATTCACCGACTGGCTGAAGGCGTAGAGGCTGAAAATCAATGCCGAATCCTCAGGCTTCCAGTACTCCGCCCGATACCCGGTGCTGGCCAGGTTTGCCGGTAGTTTGTCGCGGTATCGGAACAGGTAGGCATTGACGCCTCGTGCATACACCTCGAAAAAGCGCTTCAAGCGCGGCGAGGCATCGGCGTATTGCTGGGCAGCACGCTGCTTGAGGTTGGCGGCGCGCATCAGGCGGTCGATATCCAGCGCCTCGCTCCCGGCCAACTCTGCCAGGCGGCCTTGGGCCAGCAGGCGCATGGCGAGCATCTGCTCGATGCGATCACCGGCATGCACATAGCCAAGGGTGAACAGGGCATCATGGAAGCTGCTGCTTTCGATCAGCGCTGCACCCATGGCGTTGCGCCGTACCGATACGTTCTGGGCCAGGCCCTTGAGCGGCTGTACCCCCGTGGTTGGCGGCACGCTGTCCTGATAGCCCCCCATCTGACAGCCGGCCAGGCCGAGCATGCCTAGCAAGGTGGCGGCGGCTGTGAACCGCAGGCGGAAGGGAGGGCGGACGAGGGCGGCCATGACAAGGGCTCCTGCAAGGCGTGGCGAGGTTGGAAAGGCGCTAAGGTAGTGAGCGCGCAGGCGCCGTGCAAGGTGTGCGCAAGCTTTATTTACCAGCGGTCGCTGCAGCGCATTCGGGCAACTGCAACGACCGGCATTCAAGGTGTCAGGCGCCGTGGCACTTCTTGAACTTCTTCTCGCTGCCGCATGGGCATGGATCGTTGCGACCAACGTCTTTCAGGGCGTTGCGCACCGGCTCCTGGTGGCCGTGGTTGCAGTGCGGGCCGTGCACATGGCCGTGGTCGTGATCATGATGATCGTGACCGTGGTTGCAGTCTGGGCCATGAACATGGGGTTGCTGGGTCATTGCTGGTTACTCCGGTTTGAGATCGCCGGGCATTATCTCACCGCTGCGGCGCAAGTGCAGGTCCTGATGGATGATCAGCCCGGTTTCGAGCTCGCCTTGCAGGCGATAATGCAGCGCCTGGTTGCTTTTGAGTAATTTGACCAACGGCTTCAGGTGCTGCCATAGATTGGTCCGCGCGGTGATCTTGAACGTGCGCCGTGCGTGCCCGCCGACACTGCGCCAGAGGCTGACATCATCCTGCACCAGCAAAAGGTCGTTCAGCCATACCGAGTAACTGAGGTTGCGGATGAACAGGCGGCTGTCATTGGGGTTGTCGACGCGAAAGTGCAGGACGAACTCCTGTTGCAGCAACCGTGCCTTGACCGTTTCGACCTTGTCCAGGTGTAACTGAGGTTCGCGCCAGTCGTCATCGCCCCAGCTCGCACAGCCTCCCAGCAGCACCAGAAGGACACTTAACAAGAGCAGGCGGCTGGCGGCAATCATGCTCAATTACCGACGTAACTGGCGCAGCATTTCTTGAACTTCTGCCCGCTGGCGCAGGGGCAGGGGTCGTTGCGACCGGCCTTGAGTGCGACGGTGGGGTCGATGAAGTACCAGCGCCCCTCGTGCTGCACGAAAGCGGAGCGTTCTCGGTGTTGATGGTCGCCTTGCAGGTCATGCCAGCGCGCGATGAAGGTCACGAAGGCGTGCTCGGGCTTACCGCCAAGCACTTCAGCGCTCTGCACCTGTAGCCCCAACCAGGTGCTCTGGGCGCTCCAGGCTGCAATCGCATCACGGTCCAGTTCGTCTTGTTGGGCAGGCAGGGTGGTAGCCACCAGGTAGTCGACCAGCCCCAATACATAGGCGCTGTAACGCGAGCGCATCAATGCCTGGGCGTCGGGAGCCGGGGTGCCGGCGTGGTAATGCCCACAGCAGGCCTCGAGCAGATTGCCGCTGCCACACGGGCAAACCGAGACACTCATCATCACCACCAATACTTGCCGAAATTTTCAGGGTTGGCCCAGAACTGAGTGGGGTATGGCGGCAGGCCAAGCGTAGCGGGCTTCATAGAGGACCTCAAGGAATTTGGTGACAAAGCTGGTGACAGTGTTGGTGACAGACAGCAAGACCGCAAGGGCGAATTAACTGGGGTCCTTAACGCGCCCACAGGCACCCATGCGAGGGCCTACGGGGGAGCCTGCGCGGGTTAGTCTTGTCAGATGGGGGCTCGGAAATTTTCTTCATATTTCTATCAGGGCCCTTAAGATGCTCATGTAGCCAACAGACCAGACGGACAGCTACGCAGACCAGATAGGCAGCCTGCAAGATATCCATTAGGTTCTCCTGTAGAGGTTGCAAACTATCGTATTTTTACTATGTCGGTATTCCACATGCTCTTGGCGTTTTCTATATTGATGCAATCAACAGCGGATTTTCCAGCGCCATCGGCAGAGGGGTAGATATTCGCAGCACTAAATCCTGCACTTTCACAGTATTCGATAAGTTTGGCGGCCTCAAATACTGGAAGAGTGAGCTTGATGAGAGGAGTTGGTTGCTCAGGAAAAATGACCTCTAATCCCCGTGGAGCAAGGTCTTGCGTGGGGAACAGATTATTTGGATGGACGGTGAATAGTCCTGCCTGCGCTGCAAGGTGAGGGCTCGTTGATCCGGGTGAGGTATGGAGTATCAAGTCATCATAGAGGCCGCTATGCTCAATATTCAAAGCCCAGACTGCTAAGCGGGATTTTTCTTTCCATTCCTTAAAACACGCAAGAGCCGAGCTTGCAGCGAAGTAACATGCAGTGAAACTCTGAGTCGTCCAATCAAGGAGTCGAGTGGGTACGCCGTGGTGCTGAGCCTTTGCCATCAGATTAAAAAGGCTCTTTTCGGGGGTTGGTTTGCTCCCTTTGAATCTGTTAATGGCGGCTGAAGGGTTGACAATGAGGTTGCGAAACTCAGAACTATCATTTGGGATAGTTAGACCTACGCGATCCAGTTGCTCCATAAACTTCTGTAGCCACCGATGTTCCAAAAAGAAAAATTCTTTGGAGCAGAATTTCTTAGTCGAATCTGAGCATTGATTCTGATACGGGCGGAGTAAGGAGGGAACAAGCTTCCAATTTGCGTCAGCCTGTCCACGGTAGATAAATTGGTGTGGACCTTTGACGAGAGGTCTGGTGGGCGACAGTGCGTCCCAAAAACTTTCAGCGGTTTCAAACGTTTTAACTTCAAAATTATCGACACCCATTACAGTCATCCTAACTATGTTCGAGATCTTTGATCTTCAGGGGTAAGGCGCAGGTTTGTCCATACATATCCTGTTTCTCAGTAGCCCCTGCCGGTCCCTCTTTAGGTCCGGCCTTACGGGGCGCTTTTAGATCAGCTCAGGGCAATGCGAGTGACCAGCGGGAACGGCACTTGGACAGTCTGAAGACCATCGGTAGTGAGTTTCACCTTGACCATGCCATTGGCGATGATGTCCACCACAGCCATGATCTCAAGGTCCCAGCCTTGGGCGTTCGGATTGCGGGTCGCTTCGATACGCCACACGCTGCCGTCTTGGCGCTCACGGTAGCTCAGTGAGGTGAACAGCTTGGGCAACATAAAGATGCCATGGTCGGTCCCGGTGTACGGCTGGATGCCTGCTCCAATGAGGGCCTCGACATCATCTCCAAGACCGGCACGGTTGGCAGCACGTTCCAGAGTGCTCAGGAGAGCAGCAGGCAGCAGGACCACGAAGTCAGACAGCGAGGTGCCTACGGTGTGGTTGATGTTCATGGCCATGATGTCGATGAGGTCCTCAGAGACCTCCATAGGCTTGCCTGTTGGCATGGCCTCAGAGACCACTTCGGTGCTTGGGGCAGTCGCCAAGATGGCAGCGACCTTACCGGCTGCGCTGTGCTCGATGTCACGGAGCATCTTGTCAGCGGTTTGCTCCATAGACTGCACGGTGAAGCCTGCCATCAGATTGTGGTCGAGGATGGTGGCACGGTGGCTGATGACCAATGCCGTGTCGGTGGTCTCGGTGAAGATCACAGAACCGGCCAGGACTTCACCCTTGCTGATGGTCTCGTTATCCCAGTTCTTGCGAGGGTCGAAGGCGACAGAGCGGTCGGCCATGGTGATGATTTGTTGCCCAGTGGCCTCAGAGCCAGCCGGACGGAACTCACAAGGAGTCGCCTCCATGGCAGCCTCTCGCCACTCATCGCCGTTCAAGTAGTCCTCAGCGGCTTCCACAAGGGCCTCCACATAGACGGACACATCGGTGGCCGCTTGGGTCTCAGGGCGAACATCGGCAGTGTTGAATCGAATCGACCCGGTGTGCTCATCAGTGACGGCGGTGGTGTAGGTCGATGGCTTGGTGTACTGGAATGGTTGTTTCATGGGAATAGTTCTCCTGAATAGATGAATGAAGTGTGTGTGTCGAGGAACGCGCTGTTACCAACCACCGCTATTGCTACGGGAGGCGGCACGCATACGGGCACCATGCTCACGAATGGCAGCGTTTCGGGCTTCCCGATCCGCCTTCGCTTGGGCGATCTCTCGATCCGTGGGCACACGGCATCGCTCAGCATGGGCATCTGCCTCAGCCTGCAAGCGAGCACGCTCCTGAGCCTTTTGGTGTTGGTCTTGGCGGTACTCTCGGGCAACTACGGGAATCGCTTGGAGCGACAGACCGGCCTCATCGAACGCCTTAACGATCTCGAATTGCTGGCCCTTAACGGTCCCGCATTGGGCGACCAGCATGGGCAGCATGATGTTCTCGACGTACTCACGGTTCAGGGTCTGGCCCGACACGGTGACTTCGTTCTTCAGGACTTTCGTGATAGTGATTTTCATGTTTGGGTTCTCCTATTGGGGACCCTTTGATTCGTCCTTGCGCCATAGACGCGCACGACCAGACGGCCAAGGAGAAAGCCTTCGCGGGCATCTTCAAGGACGATCAAAAGGTTCTGGGTTTCAAGTGGTGTTGATGACGCTGATTCAGGACATGGCAAGCCTGAAGGGCATCGAAGGGCGCAGCGTTAGCTCGCTACTGGATCAACCGTGGCGACGGCTGTTGTGCAGGGTCGAGGAAATTATTTTGTTGTTGGTCTTCCTGTCTTACCCATAGTGAGGGTATTTGGCGACAGCCTTGACGGAAGCCTTTAAGTTGTGAGTGAGATTCCCTCAGAGCCACTCAATGGAATCCTCAAGTGAGTCGAGGCGATGGCTTGCAGACACAACCCTTGTTCAAGTAGCTGGTTCAAACGGTCGAGGGTCTTTTGGGGACACTTAGCGAGGACCCGTTGGGCCACACCGTCCATATCGAAGGTGACCTGTCCAGCCTTGTAGGTCCTGAAGTTGAAACGGTGGTCACTGAGGGTTCGGCGTAGCTCAATGAGCTGGGTTCGAGCAGGTCGAGGGAATACAGTGGACAAGATAGACACGTCCTGATCGGTGAGGCGTGAATTAGCTGGGCAGACAATGATGGTCATGGTGTGAGGTCTCCTTTGAGGTGTTCTTAAAGATGCCCTTTGAGATGAGGGGAGTTGTAATTAACAACCCCTCTCCCTCTGGGTCTGGTCGATGCTTTGACCTGAAGATGGTCCTTGAGATTTTCTTTTATATATCCGGCGTTAAGTCGCCAAGCCCCGGAATAGAGCCTCTGCGCCTACCTCAGCCACAATCTCAGCCTTGATGTCTGGGTGTCTCTCAACATACGAAGCGATCCCATTGGCAGCGTGTCGGGCAGCCTTGGCGATTCGCTGGGCGGTTCTCAAGGAATACTCATTGGTCTTGCAGGCGTCCGCTGTGATCTCCGAAAGGAACAACGCACCGATGACCGCTCGGGCCTTGACGTTGATCTTTCCGTTGGTGACTCCTGCACTGGTGATGATTGACCCGGTAATGATGTCGTCTACCCATGGCAGCGGATCGGGAATCGCAAGGAGGTACATATAGGCTGCGACAGGGTTGGCGAAGGTGGCCTTTGGGCGTCCACGTCCTCGCTTAGGCTCATCGCTTGGGGTCTCTTGGGGTTGCCCTTGGGGGTCGCTGGAAAGGCCCTTGGCGGCTTTCTGGTGGTCCTCAGAGAGGGACTCATCGGCACGACGCTCAGCGGCCCATGCCTGATACTGGGCCTCAAGGTTGGCAGGTCGGACCATATCCTTGCGGCGAATAACCTCGCCAGAGATTGGGTCAGTGTGAAGGATGGTGCCGGTTTCGTGATCGACGTGGCGGTGTAGTGGTCCGGGTTGGGTGAGCAGGGTCATGGAAGTGGTCCTCAAATGGCCGCTGCGAACGTGCAGCCATAGTGAGGGTTTTTAACGACACCAACAGATGGGCGTTTATTTAGAGACCTTCCGACGGTCGTATTTCTTAGCTGTGCATCCAGTTGAAGGGTCGCAAGGAATCACGTCATATATTTGAGCTTTGACAATAGGCTTAGGGTCCCCTTTGATTTTTTTCTTGGCTACATTGAAACTGTAAGTCATAGAACCTCCTTTAGGGAATTTTCCCCAGCCATCCATAAGGATTGAAGGTTGCCAATCGTCAAGAAAGGATGCATCTATGCCCACGGCAGTTCCTTTCATGTACTTGCTTAGGCTCTTGTTTATTGTGCAGAATTCATTATGGTTGCATTGGTCAACTCTGGCGAATAAAGCTTCTTTGCCTATTCCTGTTGATGTGGTGAAGTACTTGCTTAGCACGCTTTCGATCTCATCCATATCTGTGTCTTCAACGTGCCAATAAACTCGGATGGATATTTTTGCCGTCCTCTCGTAGACCTCTGTCACATCAGTTGTGATACTGTCGATCTTTATCGAATCTCTGTATCTAACTATTGCATTGTCACGTAAGTCTCGAAGTGCTGCCGCATTGCGTTGCTCAACCGTCTGGACTCGGCTTTGAAGGTTATTCATTTGACTCTCTAATGTCTCAGCCGTCGCATTCATATAGAGACTTCCCAGAACAGCGATTTGTAGGAGGCGCATCATGTCATTGTGTCACTCATAATTTTGAAATGGATTAGGGTGGGCAGGACAATTGCATCAACCCACCCAATGCTCCTACTGCTTAATCCCCAAAAGCTTTTACCAGAGCTTCATGGAGTGTCCCCACAGGAACCCTCTGAGACCCCGCGTAGAGGTCGTAAGTGATGTTCCCTGAGCTGTGCCCGGTGATGCTCTGAGCGATGACCTCAGGGGTCGCTGCGGCCTTCAGCAGGCCCGACAGAGAATGTCTCAGCGAGTGGAACGACTGGTCACTGCCTGCCTTCAGCCCCAGCGGCTCACGTAGGGCCTCATTGAGCGGCTTGTTGAAATAGTGAGCCTTCGCTTTGAACAGATTGCCGGGTTCCGATGCGACCCACTCAAGGAAGGTCTTGAGGGAGAACCCATAGGCCCCATCGACCAGAGGGACTTGCCGGACGGAGAAGTCATTCTTCAGGGTCTTTCCCTTCTCGTCCTTGTTGATGTCGATGACGGTGATCCCGTCCACTTGCTTTATGTCGTCCTGAGTCAGTTGGTACAGCTCACCAATACGGGCACCTGTGAGGACTCCCAGAGACAGCGCCCAGCGCTTCCAGTCAGTTGCAGGCAAGGCGTTGGCATGGTCCATGATGGTTGCCACCTCATCACGAGAGAAGGGCCTACGCTCACTGTCAGCCCCTTTCTCGATCTTCAGGCCCTTGTCATAGGAGCGCTCAAGGAAGCCATTGTTTACGGCCCAATCCATGACAGTGGATAGCTGGGTCAATAGCTTGTTGACTGTCAGGACCTTGCGGCCATCCATTACACGCTCTTTGAGCGCCACCATGTCAGCCCGTGTGTGGGTCTTGATGTTGAGATCCCCGAGAAGTCCTGAGAGCGTCCTACAGTTCGATTGGATGGCTTTCAGGGTTGAGCCTTCCACGTTGCCTTGGCGTTCCTTAATGAACAGCTCAGAGAGGCCCTCGAAGGTAATCGGGTCTGTCGAGGACGCATTTACAGATAGGGACGCGGAAGGGGCTACAGACGTGCTACAATACAGCTCCCCAATGATCTCTGTGAGTTCCTGAGGGCGACCCTCAAGACGCTCCTGAGCAGCCCTGAGAACCCGCTGGCCTGTCCCGATGGCTCGCTGCTGGCTCCCAGTGAACCGACCAAGCGAGGCAGCCTCAGCGAGGTGGTTGCTCATCTGGTCATAGATTTCCATGTAGAGGCCCCGAGAGTCCTCGCTATGGCCCTGTAGGGCGTCCTCAGCGATCTCCTTGAGTCGTTCCTTGAGGTCCTCCCACGAAGCCTCAGGGCGGTCGAGGTGGAAGACAGCCAGTGTCTTGAGGATGTCCTTTGAGAACTGCATAGCGGTTGGCCTATCGGTGGAACGGAGAGAGATGGCGAGACTACGGGTTGAGCATCCCCGAGGGCGAACCCTCAGATAGTAGATTCCTGACCTTCTGTAGTGCCAGACCGAAAGGGCCTGAGATGGTCGATGGTGACAAGGCTGGTTACAGGCTGGTGACAGTTGGCCCTGCTCGGGCATAGCAATGCTGGTGGTCATGGTGAGGTAAGCCCTTGATATTCATGGGTTTACCACCAGTACTTCCCAAACATTTCCGGGTTGGCCCAGAACTTGGCGTTGAGCCAGTCCGGGACCTGCTTGTAGTCATGTAGATCATAGGTGAACAAGCTCAAGACCTGCTGGTCACGGCGGAATTTCTCGCTGGCCGACAGTGCCAGGGAGAAGAAATCGGTATCCCGCCAGCCACAGGCGGGTAGGTCGGCCAGTACCGCCACGCGGCTGGCATTGAGGTTGCGAATGCCGCCCAACAATTGCAGGCCCGTGCGTTTGGGCAGGTGCTCCAGGCAGTCCACCAGTACGGCCAGGTCAAAGCGCTGAGCCGCCACCGTTGCCGGCAAGGGCCCTGGCGGGCAGGTTTCGATCGTGACCTGCGGGTGAGCATCGGCAAAGGCGTCCAGGGCTGGGAAGCGGGTGCCCACCAGCAGCAGACGCTGCGGCGTAAAGCGTTCTAGCAGGGCGGCCAAAGCTTGTTGCGGGGTGCGCTGGGAAAAACCGTCGGTCATTGCCAATCCTCGTTCTAGACACCCAAGACTAGCGGGCCATTGCCCGTCGGCATAGAGGAAAGTGGCTGCGCAGTGGCTTATTGCTGGCAGGGATGGATAGTGCCGTCTTTACTCCGAAAGATCGGCCTTGAGTCGATTCCCCTAGGAGAAGCTACGAAATGAGCATAGTACGCACAGCATTACCCTTGGTGTTGCTCACCAGTGTGTTGACTGGTTGCGCAGGTTTGCAAAAAACCGACTGGCCGAAGTGTGCTGCCGTCGGGGGTATCACCGGAGCCGGCCTGGGCGCCATCGAAAGCTCCAGTTGGGCGGGTTGGGGCGCGCTGCTTGGTGGTGGTCTGGCGGCGGGTTATTGCTGGGCTCACGGCGACGGTGACGAGGATGGCGATGGCGTGCCGGACAGCCGCGACAAGTGCCCAGGCACGCCCCATGGCGTGAAGGTCGATGCCAATGGTTGCCCTCCACCAGCGCCTGCTCCGGTGGTCGAGGAAGTAGTTGTTGTGCAGGAGGAAGTGATCGTCATTCGTGATGTGCACTTCGAGTTCAACTCGTCACGCCTGACGGCTGCTGACAAAGACCGCCTGAATACTGTTGCCACTCGCCTCAAGCAAGAAGCGCCGAGTGCGCGCCTCAGTGTGACCGGCCACACCGACAGCGTGGGCTCGGACGCCTACAACCAGAAACTCTCCGAGCATCGTGCCCATGCGGTAACCGACTACCTGATCGACAGCGGCGTACCGCGCTCAAGCTTCGTATCGGTAGTGGGTGCTGGCGAGACCCAGCCAGTGGCAGACAATGCCACCGCCGAGGGCCGCGCCATGAACCGGCGTACCGAGATCAAAATCCAGCGTTGACCGCCCTGTGCCCGTGCCTCGAAAAGGGGCACGGGCGCGTTTTCAATCCTGTTATTGAGCCTCGGCCGATGGCTCAGCAGCACTCACCCCAATGCAATATCGCAGGCAGTGTCGCCATTGCCGAGGGTGCCGGCTTGCGCCAAGGCTGCGCCATTCACAACGACGTGATGCGCTGTTCAACGGACAAGCTGGCGCGTGCTGCGTCATTGCAGTTAGTGTTGGTTGCGCGGCTCGCTTGCCAGGGCCGCTTGAGCCTGACAATAAACAGACACGAAGGGGCGGGGTATGAAGTTCATTCTGGGCCTGGGCAAGATCCTGACCGTAGCATTTTGGGGCGTCGTGCTATTCAATCTGATGACGCCGCAACCGGTGCCGTTGAACCTGCTGATCAATGCGCTGGGCATTGTCGTGCTGAGCCTGCATGTTCTTGAGGTGCTGTTTTTCAATGCCAGCTTGCGAGGCCGAAGCCACCGCTGGTTCGATCGGCTGCAGATTCTGCTGACCGGTATCTTTCATGTCATGTCCATTCCCCGTCCGCAGGAGGCGCCTCGCCATGCGTAAATTGATAGTGCTGGCGGCATTGGCCGCGCCCATGGTCCAGGCCCAGAGCCTGGAGGTTGCCTCCCACTCCATATTGCGCCTGCCCAGCAAGTCGGCCGCGGTGCACCTTGAGCAGTTACGTGTGGCAGATTCTGCCACCTTACTGTTACCGGCCTCGTTGACCGAGCTGCGAGTCGACCACCTGCAGTTGGGGCGCGATGCGCGTATTGCCATCGCCCCGGCCGAAGCACCTCTGCTTATCGACGTCGCTAGCGCTGTGCTGGGTGAGGGCAGCGAATTCAGCGCGCCGGGTGCGCCTGGCACCTATGAACGGGCCGCTCGCTCTGGGCGAAGCCTTGAGTTGAAACTGACCGAGGTCGATGCCGAGCGCCTGGCCATCGATGCCCGGGGCGGCGCAGGCGCACCGGGTTACGTGGGCCTGGATGGTGCCAATGGCCAGGCCGGTGGTTGCGCGTGGGGCCAGGCGAGCAGAGGGGCCAACGGCGATGACGGTGGCAATGGGCATGACGGTGCCCCCGGCGGGCATGTTCGGCTGAGCCTACCGCAGGATTTTCCCCAGGATCGCGTTCTGGTTCGATTGGACGGCGGGGCACCGGGTAAGCCAGGTGCCGCAGGTAAACCGGGTAACGGCGGGGCGAGCAAGGGCTGCCTGGTGTATCGCACCGATGCGGGGGCCAATGGTCGACCGGGCCAGGAGGGGCAGCCCGGGCTGGCCGGCGCGCAGGGTGAGTTGATCCTGCAGCGCTTGTGAACGCCTGCGTGCGCCCGGTTCAGGGCGCGCCAGCCTTTAGGTCATCAGCCGCGAGCTGGCGACCGCGACCACCGCCAGGCCGAGCAGCAGATTCAGGCCCACCAACCGGCGGATACGCCCGAGCACCACAGCGCCCGCCGGCCAGTTCTCGGCGTGCACTGCCGCCTTGAGCTCGGGCAGCAGCAATGCCTGAATGCGCATGAACAGCGCAAACATCGCTATCGCGCCACCGATCATCACCTGCACGTACTTGGGCGCGGTTTCCAGGCCGCTGAAGCGCATGTGCAACATGCCGATGCCACTTATCGCCAGAATCGCTATTGCTAGCCAGACCCAGACGAAGAAGCGTCGGAAAACTTCCACCCACAGCTTCAACCGGGCAGGCCCCTCAAGGGCTGCGACCGTTGCTGGGCGCAGAACGAGCCAGGCGAAGAACATGCCGCCGACCCAAACCAGGGCGGCAAGTACATGCAGTGCATAGGGCAAGGCAAAGGCAACCATCTGGATCTCCATGCGGCATAAAGGGCAAGAGCGGGGTATGATAGCCGGCCCATGCAAAACACTGAAAATATATCCAGCCCTTCGGGCGCCTGCAGACCATGATCAGCAACGAACTCAAAGCCACCATCCAGGGCGCCTATACGCGTTTTCTCGAAGCCAAGAGCCTCAAGCCGCGTTATGGCCAGCGCCTGATGATCGCCGAAGTGGCCAAAGTGCTCGGCGACATCGCCTGCGACGATGAAGGCCGCCGCGCGGGCGAGCCTGCCGTGGTCGCGGTGGAGGCCGGCACCGGTACCGGCAAGACGGTCGCCTATGCGCTGGCGGCGATCCCGGCTGCCAAGGCCGCCGGCAAACGCCTGGTGATCGCGACCGCAACCGTGGCGCTGCAGGAGCAGATCGTCATCAAGGACCTGCCAGACCTGATGCGCAACAGCGGCCTGAACTTCAGTTTCGCCCTGGCCAAGGGCCGGGGCCGCTACCTGTGCCTGTCCAAACTCGACATATTGCTGCAAGAAGGCCATGCGCAATCGGCCACTGCGCAATTGTTCGAAGAAGAAGGCTTCCATATCGAAGTCGACGAGCGCAGCCAGAAGCTGTTCAACAGCATGATCGAGAAGCTCGCTGGCAACCGTTGGGACGGTGACCGCGACAGTTGGTCGGAGGCCATCGAAGACCAGGACTGGGCGCGCCTGACCACCGACCATAGCCAGTGTACTGGCCGTCACTGCCCAAACTTTCAGCAGTGCGTGTTCTACAAGGCCCGCGAAGGTATGGGCAAGGTCGATGTGATCGTCACCAACCACGACATGGTACTGGCGGACCTGGCGCTGGGCGGCGGCGCGGTGCTGCCTGACCCTCGCGACACGCTCTACGTATTCGACGAAGGCCACCACCTGCCAGACAAGGCCATCGGCCATTTCGCCCATTATTCGCGACTGCGCTCCACTGCCGACTGGCTGGAGCAGACCGCCAAGAACCTTACCAAGCTGTTGGCCCAGCATCCGCTGCCGGGCGATTTGGGCAAGTACATCGAGCAGGTCCCGGAGTTGGCGCGGGAGGTGCGTACCCAGCAGCAGTTCATGTTCACCTTGTGCGAGCAGGTTGCCGATTTCCGTCCCAGCGAGGACACCGAAGGCCGCGAGCGCCCGCGCTACCGCTTCGAAGGTGGTGTGGTGCCCGAGCAGATCCGCGAAGTGGGCATCGAACTGAAAAAGGGCTTCGCCCGCCTCAATGACCTGTTCACGCGCCTGGCCGACCTGCTCAAGGAGGGCATGGACGGCGAAGTCAACATCGGCATCGCCAGCCACCAGGCCGAGGAGTGGTACCCGCTGTTCGGCAGCCTGGTCACCCGTGCCCAGGGCAACTGGGAGCTATGGACCGCCTTCACCGCTGAAGACCCGGAGGACAGCCCGCCCATGGCCCGGTGGCTGACCCTGGCCGAAAGCGGAGCCTTGTTCGACATCGAGGTCAATGCCAGCCCGATTCTGGCTGCCGAGATGCTGCGCCGCAGCCTGTGGAGCGTTGCCCATGGCGCGTTGGTGACGTCGGCCACGCTGACCGCGCTGGGCAAGTTCGATCGCTTTCGCATGCGTTCAGGCTTGCCCCGAGATGCGGTTACCTGCGTGGTACCAAGCCCGTTCGTGCACGGCGATGCCGGCTTGCTGCGGGTGCCCGACCTCAAGGCCGACCCGCGTGACGCTGCCGCGCACACCGCGGCGATCATCCGCGAGTTGCCCGGCATCGTGGAGGACGCCCGTGGCGCACTGGTGCTGTTCTCTTCGCGCAAACAGATGCAGGAAGTGTTCGACGGTGTTGACCGCGAATGGCGCAAGCTGGTGCTGATCCAAGGTAACTTGTCCAAGCAGGAAACCCTGAACAAACACAAGGCTCGGGTCGACGACGGCCAGCACAGTGTGCTGTTCGGCCTGGCCAGTTTCGCCGAAGGTGTCGACCTGCCAGGCGCCTACTGTGAGCATGTGGTGATCGCCAAGATACCCTTCGCCGTGCCTGACGACCCGGTCGAGGCAGCGCTGGCCGAATGGATCGAAGCCCGCGGTGGCAACCCGTTCATGGAAATCGCCGTGCCCGATGCTTCGCTGCGCCTGATCCAGGCTTGCGGTCGCCTACTGCGTACCGAGCAGGACCGAGGGGTCATCACCCTGCTGGATCGACGCCTGGTCACGCAGCGTTACGGCAAGGCTATCCTCAATGCGCTACCGCCCTTCCGGCGGGAGATATCCTAAGGGCCGGAGCACGATGCACCGGCCTGTTGTCCATTACTCAGTCGCGGGCTCAAGAGGGCCTGGAAGGAGACCCCCAGCCCTATGATCCGCCGAAGCTTGCCCGTGGTACTCACCCTGTTGTTCAGCACGTCCGCGTGGGCCGGGCAACAAACTTTGTTCAGCTTCGTGCGCCCGGCCTCGGTGGTCAACGTGGCGACCGAGGGGGCCGGCATGCCGCAGTACAATGCCGAGCAGACGGCCGAGGGCGAGGTACTCAGGCGGGTGGTGTTCAGCCCGGTCGAGCGGCCAACCTTGCGCTTGAGCCCGCAGAGCGGTGTGTGGGACTGGTCGACAGGGCGGTTTCTGACCCTGCGTATGCAAAGCGCCCAAGACTGGGCCTTGACCGTGGATGTGACCATCGTTGGCAGCGATGGGCGCAAACTAACCAGCCGTATCGACCTGCCGGCAGGCCCTGCGCAAACCGTGCTGGTGCCGCTTACGGCCAGTTCGCCGTTGAGCCAGGGCATGCGTGCCGGCCCGCCCATGCCGTGGGTCTACGAAGGGCAGCGGTTACTGTTGACCAGCAGCGCCGGGGAGCTCGACCTCAAACAGGTGGCCGCTGTCAGCCTGACCATCCCCAAACCGAAGGTGGCGCAGAACCTGCTGATCGAAAAGGTAGGGCTCCAGGATGATGACGTGGCCTTTCAGGCTGCCTACCGCGAGCTGATAGACGCCTATGGGCAATCCACCCGAGGCCAATGGCCCGAAAAAATCACTCAAGACGATCAACTCAAGGCCGCTGACGCCCGCGAACAGCAACAGCTCAAGGTTTGGCTGGCCGAGCGCGAGAAACAGCAACTCGATAGCTACGGCGGTGTGCTCGGTGGGCCTGCATTCGAAGCCCAAGGGTTCTTCCGCACGCAAAAACGCGATGGCCGCTGGTACCTGGTGACGCCCGAGGGGCATCCGTTCTTCTCGCTGGGGGTCAATGCCGTGGCTGCCGATGGTGGGCGCACCTACGTGGCCGGTCGCGAAGCCATGTTCAAGGGTTTGCCAGCCGATGGCGACACGATGGCGGCGTTTTATGGTGAGGGCAACAATGACGATGGCAACGCTTCGTCCATCGGGCGCAGCTTCAAGCAGGGGCGCTGGTTCGACTTCTATGCCGCCAACCTGCAGCGCACCTACGGCAAACCCTGCCCGCCCGCAGACACCGAGCAAGCCGCCGCGCCATGTCCTGCACCGCAACTGGATGCCGAGCGTTGGCAGACGCACACGCTGGACCGCTTACAGGCCTGGGGCTTCAACACGTTGGGCAACTGGAGCGACCCAGGCATCGGCCTGGTCAAGCGCATGCCTTACACCTTGCCGCTGTCGATTGTTGGCGACTATGCAAGCATCAGCACGGGCATGGACTGGTGGGGCCGCATGCCCGATCCGTTCGACCCGCGCTTTGCCATGGCCACCGAGCGTGCTGTGGCGATCGCCACACGCGATCACCGAGACGATCCTTGGCTGATAGGCTACTTCGCCGATAACGAACTGGCCTGGGCTGCGCCAGGCAACGACCCAAGGGCCCGGTATGGCCTGGCCTACGGTACGTTGCGCCTGACCACCGACGTGCCGGCCAAGCGCGCGTTTCTCAAGCAGTTGCGCGACAAGTACCGTAATCAACAAGGGCTGTCCAAGGCGTGGGGCATCGAGTTGCAAGCCTGGGAGTTGATGGAAGACCCAGGCTTCGAGGCGCCATTGCCCGATCCTGAGCACCCGGAGATCGAGCGTGACTACCAGTACTTCCAGCATGTATTCGCCGAAACCTATTTCAAGACCATTTCCGATGCGCTGAAGTGGCATGCGCCCAACCACTTACTGCTGGGCGGTCGCTATGCCGTGAGCACGCCCGAAGCCGTCAAAGCCTGCGCCGAATTCTGCGATGTGCTGAGTTTCAATTTCTATACCCTTAAACCCGAAGATGGCTATGACTTTGCAAAGCTTGCCGAGCTCGACAAGCCGGTACTGGTGTCGGAGTTTCAGTTTGGCTCCCGCGATCGCGGGCCGTTCTGGCCAGGGCCAGTTGAAGTGGCAAGGGAAGAAGACCGGGGGCCAGCCTATGGCAACTTCCTCAAGGCCGCTCTAGCGCAACCGATGATCGTCGGCGCACATTGGTTTCAATACCTCGATCAGCCAGCCAGCGGGCGCTTGCTCGATGGGGAAAATGGCCATCTGGGCTTGGTTGCGATCACTGATGTTGCATATCCAGGTTTCGTAGAGGCCGTGCGCAAGAGCAACCTGCAGGCCATTGGTCAGTTGCGCGCAGAGGCGCAGCAAAAAGCCCCGTGAATCTCAAAGTGGGGGCATGCAATGCCTCTGGCGCCGATGAAACGGTTATCTGGGGGCAGGCCGCTGGGCCTTGCCCAGTAGGCAAAACGGCCAACTACTGAAACAATGCACGCCCTTGTCGGCAAGATGTACGGAGAACAGTGGGTGCAGATCCAGGGTCACTATGAGCTGAAGTTCGAAGCCGTGCGCGAGGCATTCGCCGCGTTGTTCGAGGATTCTCAAGAGCGTGGAGCGGCGCTGTGCATCCAGGTCGGTGGCCAGACTGTGGTCGACCTCTGGGCCGGCAGCGCCGACAAGGATGGCCAGCAGGCTTGGCACAGCGATACCATCGCCAACCTGTTCTCCTGCACCAAGACGTTCACCGCCGTCACCGCGCTGCAGTTGGTCGCAGAGGGCAAGCTTGAGCTGGACGCCCCAGTCGCGCGCTATTGGCCAGAGTTCGCTCAGGCCGGCAAGCAGCACATCACCCTGCGTCAGCTGCTCAGCCACCGTGCCGGCCTGCCGGCCATACGCGAGCTGCTACCGGCGCAGGCCCTCTACGACTGGCAGGCCATGGTTGACGCCCTGGCTGCCGAAACGCCCTGGTGGACACCCGGCACGGAACACGGTTATGCCGCCATCACCTATGGCTGGCTGGTCGGGGAATTGATCCGCCGTGTCGATGGCCGTGGCCCTGGGGAGTCGATCGTCGCGCGCACCGCCCGGCCGCTAGGCCTGGACTTCCACATTGGCCTTGCCGACGAGGAGTTCCACCGCGTGGCGCATATCGCCCGGGGCAAGGGCAATGCAGGCGATGCTGCCGCCCAGCGCCTGCTGCAGGTCACCCTGTGTGAGCCAGAGGCGTTGTCGACCCGCGCCTTCACCAATCCGCCTGCAATCCTTACCAGCACCAACAAGCCTGAGTGGCGGCGCATGCAGCAGCCAGCGGCCAATGGCCATGGCAATGCGCGCAGTCTGGCCGGGTTTTATACGGGCCTACTCGACGGCAGCCTGCTCGAATCCGAGCTGCTCAACGAGCTCACTCGCGAGCATAGCCTGGGCCAGGACCGCACCCTGCTGACCCAGACCCGTTTCGGTCTTGGCTGCATGCTCGATCAGCCGGAGGTGGCCAATGCCACCTTCGGCCTCGGTGCCCGTGCCTTCGGTCATCCAGGTGCTGGGGGCTCGGTGGGCTTCGCCGACCCGGAGCATGATGTGGCCTTTGGCTTCGTGGTCAACACCTTGGGCCCCTATGTGCTGATGGACCCCAGAGCCCAGCAGCTGGTGCGAGTGCTCGGCAATTGCCTTTGATCGGGTAACGCGGGTGTTAAGCCATCCCTTTGACTATCCTCAATGCCACCGCCCCCTGTGCGTGGGCAAAATATCTTTCAATTTCATGGTGTATCGCTGATGTCTTCACATAAAACCTTAGCTCTCGCACTGTGCCTGACCGCAATGACCGGTTGTGCCAGCCATTCTCAGGACGGCGCCAAGGATGGCAGCAGCAGCTGGTGGCCGTTCGGTTCGGACAAGGTTGCCGACAAGGAAGTGAAGGCAGCGGTGACTGAAAACGTCGCCAAGGCTGATGCCAAGTCTGACAGCGCCAGCCGCTGGTGGTGGCCGTTTGGTGGTGACGACAAGCAGGCCAAAGGGCCAGTTGTGCCAAAAATCGATGAAAAAGCCACTCAGGCCTGGCTGGATCAGTACGAGCCCAAGCTGCGTGAAGCAGTCAAGGACAGCAAGCTGGAGTTGGAGCGCCGTGACAACGTGCTGGTGGTGATCATCCCAGTGGACGGCTCCTACAACCCAGACCGCCCGAACATGCTGCTGCCGCTGACCTTGTCGCCGATCACCCGGGTGGCCAAGGCTGTCGAGGGCGATGCCAAGACTGCGGTGCTGGTGCTAGGCCATGCTGACAGCAGCGGCGCTGCTGCTGCCAACCAAAAGCTGAGCCTGGAGCGTGCCGCTTCGGTATCGGCCATCTTCCGCCTGAGCGGCCTGCAGCGTGACCGCCTGTCGCTCAAAGGGATGGGGTCGGTGATGCCGCGTGCTGCCAACGACAGCGCCGAAGGACGTGCCCTGAACCGTCGGGTTGAAATGCTCTTCACCCCGCAGAACACCATGCTTGCCTTGCTGGCCAAGTACCAACAGTCAGCGCCAGTGGCCACCCCGGCGACCTTGGTCGCGGTACAGGATGCCAAAGCGCCAGCTGCCAAGCCTGCTGAAACCAAGAAGGCGGCGGCCAAGCCTGTCGCCAAGAAGGCGGCTGCCAAACCGGCGACCAAGGCCACAGCCAAGAAAAAAGCCACATCGGCCAAGCCTGTCGCCAAGAAAGCTGCTACCGCTGACAAAAAGGTAGCCGCCAATACCTCTGCGAAGACCAACTGATCGCCAAGGAAGCGCAGCCATGACCCAATCTTTGGCCGATATGCGCCGCGATTACACCCGCGATGGCCTGGCAGAAGCCCAGGCCCCGGGTGAGCCGTTCGCGCTGTTCCACCAGTGGTTTGCCGATGCAGTCAAAACCGAGCAACCTCCGGTGGAGGCCAACGCCTTGACCCTCGCCACCGTCGATGCCGAAGGCCGCCCGCATTGTCGGGTGCTGCTGCTCAAGGGCCTTGATGACCGTGGCTTTACCTTTTTCACCAACTATGACAGCGCCAAGGGCCAACAACTGCTGGCCAATCCATTCGCTGCCATGACCTTCTTCTGGCCAGCGTTGGAACGCCAGGTGCGGGTTGAAGGGCGGGTAGAAAAGGTCACGGCCAAGGAGTCGGATGACTACTATCAGGTGCGCCCCCTGGGAAGCCGCCTGGGTGCTTGGGCTTCGCCACAGAGCCGGGTGATTGCCGACCGTCAGGAACTCGAGGGGCTGGTCAAGGCAACCGAGGCGCGGTTCTCTCAGACCCAGCCGCATTGCCCGGAACATTGGGGCGGCTACCGGTTGTTACCCGAGCGGGTGGAGTTCTGGCAAGGCCGTGCCAGCCGCCTGCATGACCGCTTGAACTACCGACTGGTCGATGGCCAATGGTTGCGCGAGCGACTCGCGCCATGACTGACAGGGGCCGCATTAGCGGCCCTTGGTTTTTCTGTGGGCACCGTGCTGCATACGACGATGCAGTAATCAGTGGCTATCCTTGGTCTGAGCTGTAACGTCGGCATTACTGCCGACCGAAGGCTGTACAGGGCCTGAATGGAAATACTTTTTTTACCTGCGCGCCGTGACAGCCGTCTATGCGCAGCGTCTAATGGACACCTGTTTTCTGGAGATTGTACCCATGCGTAAATCCGCTTTGCTGGTGGCGACTTTTACCGCCATGTCGCTGCTTCTCGGTGGCTGTGCCTCGAGCTTGACTGGTGACAGCTACTCCCGTGATGAAGCCCGTCGCGTGCAGACCGTACGCATGGGTACCATCGAATCCCTGCGCCCGGTGAAGATCGAAGGCACCAAGACGCCGATCGGCGGTGGCGCTGGCGCAATCGTAGGTGGTGTTGCCGGCAGCGCAGTCGGCGGTGGCCGTGGCAGCATTGTCGCTGCCGTGATCGGTGCAGTAGCTGGTGGTTTGGCGGGCTCTGCCGCCGAAGAAGGCCTGACCCGTACCCAGGGTGTGGAGATCACCGTCCGTGAAGATGATGGCAGCATGCGTGCCTACGTGCAGGCCGTGCAGGAGAATGAAATCTTCCGTGTCGGCGACCGCGTCCGCATCATGACCGTGGACGGCACCAGCCGCGTCACGCACTGACTGGCGCTTGAAACCAAAAACCCCGAACCGGCGTGAGCTGTTCGGGGTTTTTGGTTTTCTGGGCCGGCCTGTACGCGGCTAAACCCGCTCCTACAGGGTTTGGGCAGGCTGCGAGTTCATCCGTCAACCGGCCTGGCCTGGCCGCACGGGTCAGAGCCCGAGAATATCCCGCGCTACTGCCTCGGCAATGCGGATACCATCTACACCGGCCGAAAGAATCCCCCCGGCATAACCTGCGCCTTCGCCTGCCGGGAACAGCCCCTTGAGGTTCAGGCTTTGCAGGTCCGCACCACGGGTGATGCGCAGCGGCGACGAGGTGCGGGTTTCGATGCCGGTCAACACTGCGTCGTGCAGGTTGTAGCCTTTGATCTGGCGGTCGAATGCGGGCAGTGCCTCGCGGATCGCTTCGATGGCGAAGTCCGGTAGGCTTGGCGCGAGGTCACCCAGGGTTACGCCTGGTTTGTAAGACGGCTCGACGCTGCCCAGGGCGGTGGACGGTTTGCCCGCAACGAAGTCACCTACCAGCTGAGCCGGCGCTTGATAGTTACTGCCTCCCATGACGTAGGCATGGGCTTCCAGGCGTTCCTGCAACTCGATGCCTGCCAGTGGCCCGCCCGGATAGTCGCGCTCGGGGTCGATCCCGACGACGATGCCGGAGTTGGCATTGCGCTCGTTACGCGAGTACTGGCTCATGCCGTTGGTGACCACGCGCCCCGGTTCGCTGGTGGCAGCTACCACGGTGCCGCCTGGGCACATGCAGAAGCTGTAGACCGAGCGGCCGTTCTTGGCGTGGTACACCAGCTTGTAGTCAGCGGCGCCCAGCTTAGGGTGGCCGGCGTACTTGCCCAGGCGCGCTTTGTCGATCAGCGTCTGCGGGTGCTCGATACGGAAACCGACCGAGAACGGCTTGGCCTCCATGTACACCCCTCTGGCGTGCAGCATGCGGAAGGTGTCACGGGCGCTGTGGCCCAAGGCCAAAACCACATGGCGCGAATGCAGTTGTTCACCGCTCTGGAGCACAACGCCAGTCACCTGACCGTCTTCGATCAGCAGGTCGGTGACCTTTTCCTGGAAACGCACTTCGGCGCCGAGGGCTATCATGTCCTGGCGCATCTGCTCGACCATGCCGGTCAGGCGGAAGGTACCGATGTGCGGCTTGTTGATGTATAGAATCTCGTCCGGCGCGCCGGCCTTGACGAACTCTTCCAGTACCTTGCGACCGTGGTGCTGCGGGTCTTTGATCTGGCTGTAGAGCTTGCCGTCGGAGAAGGTCCCGGCGCCGCCTTCGCCAAATTGCACGTTGGACTCAGGGTTGAGCACACTTTTGCGCCACAGGCCCCAGGTGTCCTTGGTGCGCTGGCGCACCTCTTTGCCACGTTCGAGAATGATCGGCTTGAAGCCCATCTGCGCCAGCAGCAGGCCGGCGAAAATGCCGCAGGGGCCAAAACCGACCACGATCGGGCGTTCCTGCAAATCGGCAGGGGCTTGGCCAACGAACTTGTAGGTGACATCCGGTGCCACGCCGATATTGCGATCATCGGCGAACTTGCTGAGCAGCTCGGCTTCGTTGCTGGCTTCAAGGTCAATGGTGTAGATGAACAGCAGCTCGCTGTTCTTCTTGCGCGCATCGTAACTGCGCTTGAACAGGTTGAAGCTCAGCAGTTGCTCGTCGCTGATGCCCAGGCGCTGGACGATGGCCTCACGCAGGGCTTCGTCGGGATGGTCCAGGGGCAGCTTCAGTTCGGTGATTCGTAGCATGGCAGGGTCCAGTATCCCGGCCATGGGCGGCCGGCGGCTTTACACAAACCGCCAAGTATAAGCTGTTAGCCGCCATGACTGGCAGGATAAAACGCGCCCGGTGATCAGTTGTCCCGTGCGCCACCGTAGTAACCGCAGCCTTGCAGGGTCTGGCCGTCGATACGCAGCTCAGCGCGCAGGTGACGCACGGCGCCCGTCCCACCATCGACGCATCGCTGCGGGGCGACCCACAGTTCCACGCGCTGGCCGTTGGCCTCACTGCTCAGGGTCAGGCCGCCGCCGGGCACTTCTTCTTCGAGGAATGGCAACGGCAGTGGCTCCTTGCCTGTGCGGTTGAGCACCATGCCTTTACCGCTGGCCTTGATGTCCCAGTCAGGTTCGTGGCCGCTGGCTCGCAGGGTCAACTGCTTGAAGTTGGGGTCATCGCACGCACGGGTGGACGATTCCAGACGGTACAGGCGGCTGACCTGTAACTGGCCATCATTATCGGCCTGCTTGCTGCCGGTCAGGCGCCCGCGCACATCGCCGAACAATTTGGCGTTGGCGTCCTTGGCCAAGTTGACGGACTCTTGGAGGATGCCGGTGCCGGCCACGTCGTTGATCACGAAACGGCGGCTTTCGCCACACGGCTTGAACAACAGCCGCCCACCGCCTGCGCTCAGTTCGCCCTGCATGCGAGTGGTGCCGATGTTTGGGTCGCGTTGCTGTTCGGCCAGCATCTGGCAGCCAGCGAACATCGGTAGCAGTGCACTGAGCAGCAGGGTTGGGGTGACGCGCATGGGGGTGGGCTCCGGAGAATCTTTGCCAAAGAGCTGGCCACGTTACTCAGGCTTGCGGCGGATCTCAAGTTAATGGTGGCCTGTTCCGGCTTCCTTGCCGGTGAACCCGCTCCTGCAGGGGCCGCAGCAACTGTGGGTGCGGGTTTATCGGCAATCAGGCCAATACATTCGGTGCGAGCCAGGCAGAAAAAAGGGCCAGTAAATGGCCCTTTGTGGATCAACCCCCGAGGTACGCGTCGCGCACCTTCGGGTCGGTCAGCAGTGCCTCGCCGGTGCCTTGCATCACCACCCGGCCGTTTTCCAGCACATACGCCCGGTCAGCGACCTTCAGTGCCTGGTTGGCGTTCTGCTCCACCAGGAACACCGTCACGCCGTCGCGGCGTAGCTGTTCGATGATGTCGAAGATCTGCTGGATGATGATCGGTGCCAAGCCCAAAGAAGGCTCGTCGAGCAGCAGTAGCTTGGGTTTGCTCATGAGCGCCCGGCCGATGGCCAGCATTTGCTGCTCGCCGCCGGACATGGTGCCGCCACGTTGCAAGTACCGCTCCTTCAGGCGCGGGAACAGTTGCAGGACCTTGTCCAGTTGCTCTTGGTAATCGCCCTTGTCGGTGAAGAAACCACCCATGGCCAGGTTTTCTTCGACGGTCAGGCGGGCGAACACGCGGCGGCCTTCAGGCACCACCGCGATGCTTTTGCGCATGATGTGCGAGGACGGCTGGCCGACCAGTTCCTCACCCAGGTATTTGATGCTGCCGCTGTGGGCCTGAGGCGAGCCGCACAAGGTCATCAACAGGGTTGATTTACCCGCACCGTTGGCACCGATCAGGGTGACAATCTCGCCTTGGTTGATTTCCACGTTGACGCTGTGCAGTGCCTGGATCTTGCCGTAGAAGGTGGAGACGTTTTCGAACTTCAGCATTTACGCTTCCCCCAGGTAGGCTTTGATCACTTCAGGGTTGTCGCGGATCTCCTGCGGCGTGCCATGGGCCAGGGGTGTGCCCTGATTGATCACCACGATGTGGTCAGAGATGCTCATCACCAGCTTCATGTCGTGCTCGATCAGCAGGACCGTGACATTGTGCGACTCGCGCAGGTAGGCGATGAGCGCCTTGAGGTCCTCGGTTTCCTTCGGGTTCAGGCCCGCAGCCGGTTCGTCGAGCATGATGATCCGTGGCTGGGTCATCATGCAGCGGGCGATTTCCAGGCGGCGCTGCTGGCCGTAGGCGAGGGTGCCTGCGGTACGGTTGGCGAATTCGGTCAGGTTGACCTTCTCCAACCAGTATTGTGCGCGCTCCATGGCCTCCTTCTCGCTGCGGCGGAAGCTCGGGGTCTTGAACAGGCCGGCGAAGAAGTTGGTGTTCAGGTGGCGGTGCTGGGCGATCAGCAGGTTTTCCAGTGCAGTCATTTCCTTGAACAGGCGTACGTTCTGGAAGGTCCGCACCACGCCCCTGCGGGCAATCTGATGGCCGGCCAGGCCTTGGATAGGCTGGCCGTCGAGCAGAATGGTACCGCCGCTTGGCTTGTAGAAGCCGGTCAGGCAGTTGAACACCGTGGTTTTGCCAGCGCCGTTCGGGCCGATCAACGCCACGACCTGTTTTTCCTTGACGGTCAGGCCCACGCCGTTGACCGCCAACAAGCCGCCGAAGCGCATGCTAAGGCCGCTGACTTGCAGAATTTCGCGGCTCATCGACGCAGCTCCATGTGGGGGCGTTGCATTGGCAGCAGGCCTTGCGGACGCCAGATCATCATCAACACCATCAGCGCACCGAACATCAGCATTCGGTATTCGCTGAACTCTCGCATCAGCTCAGGCAGCAGGATCATCACGATGGCCGCGAGAATCACGCCCAATTGTGAGCCCATGCCGCCGAGCACGACGATGGCGAGGATGATCGCCGACTCGATGAACGTGAACGACTCGGGGGTCACCAGGCCTTGGCGTGCAGCGAAGAAGCTACCGGCAAACCCTGCGAAGCAGGCACCCAGGGTGAACGCCGAAAGCTTGATCACGGTCGGGTTCAGGCCCAGCGCGCGGCAGGCGATCTCGTCCTCGCGCAGCGCCTCCCAGGCACGGCCGATAGGCATGCGCAGCAGGCGGTTGATGACAAACAGCGCCAACAGCGCCAGCAGCAAGGCAACCAGGTAGAGGAAGATGACCTTGTTGATCGAGTTGTATTGCAACCCGAAGAACTCGTGGAAGGTCTGCATCCCCTCGGCAGCCCGGCGCTCGAAGGTCAGGCCGAAGAATTCCGGTTTCGGGATGTTACTGATGCCGTTGGGGCCGCCTGTCCAGTCGGTGAGGTTGCGCAGGAACAAACGGATGATTTCGCCAAAGCCCAGGGTCACGATCGCCAGATAGTCACCGCGCAGGCGCAGCACCGGGAAGCCCAGCAGGAAGCCGAAGGTGGCCGCCATCAGGCCGGCGATCGGCAGGCAGACCCAGAAGCTCCAGCCCAGGTAGTGCGAGAGCATCGCGTAGCTGTAGGCGCCTACGGCGTAGAAACCCACATAGCCAAGATCCAGCAGGCCAGCCAGGCCGACCACGATGTTCAGGCCCAGGCCCAGCAACACGTAGATCAGGATCAGCGTGGCGATGTCGACGGCGCCGCGCGACCCGAAGAACGGCCACACCAATGCCACGATGATCAAGCCAATGATCACATAGCGCTGGGTTTTCGGCAGCGTCAGGTAGTTGCTGACGGCTGGCGGGATCAGTTTGCGCTCCGAGCGACGCCCCATCACCGCGTTCCACTGCTTGTCGAACAGCACGCGCAGGAACATCAACACCGAACATACGGCGATGATACTGATGGTGAACGAGCCCTGGCTATGCACCACCAGGCTGATACCGTCGATGCTCAGTTTAAGGCCCAATACCGGGAAGGCCACGGCCCAGACCAGCAAGGCGCTGAATAACGCCTGTTTGATATTTCTGTTCATACTTTTTCAACCTCCGGGCGGCCCAGGATGCCGGTCGGCCGGAACAGCAGGACAAGAACCAACAAGCCGAATGCCACCACGTCCTTGTACTGGTCGCCGAAAATATCGGCACCGAAGGCTTCGGCCACGCCCAACACCAGCCCGCCGAGCATGGCGCCCGGAATACTGCCGATGCCGCCCAGTACCGCCGCGGTGAAGGCCTTCAGGCCCACCAGGAAACCGGCGTTGGGGTTGATTACCCCGTACTGCATGCTTAGCAGCACGGCCGCCACCGCCGCCAGGGCGGCGCCAATGACGAAGGTCAGGGCAATGATGTTGTTGGTATTGATGCCCAGCAGGTTAGCCATCTTGATGTCCTCGGCGCAGGCGCGGCAGGCGCGACCCAGGCGGGAACGTGAGATGAACAGGGTCAGGCAGGTCATGGCTACCAGGGTGACCACGAACACCAGGATCTGCATGTAGGAAACCAGAACTTCCTCCGCACCCCCTGGCCCGAAGGAGAAGCTTCCTGGGATCAGGTTGGGAATGGATTTGTCCTTGGAGTCTTGCGACAGCAAGACCGTGTTCTGCAGGAAGATCGACATGCCGATGGCAGAAATCAGCGGAATCAGGCGGTTGCTGTTGCGCAGGGGGCGGTAGGCAACCCGTTCGATGCTGTAGCCATAGGCACTGGTGACGCAGATCGTCGCGACGAAGGCGACGGTCATCAGGATCGGCAGCGAATGGATACCCATCATGGCCAGCCCTGCCAGGGCGATGAAGGCCACGTAGGAACCGATCATGTACACCTCGCCGTGGGCGAAGTTGATCATGCCGATGATGCCATACACCATCGTGTAACCGATGGCGATCAAGGCATAGGTGCTGCCGATGGTCAATCCATTAACCAGTTGTTGGAAGAAATGGTAGATCTCAGGCATTACAGCGCTCCTAAAAACCTGATTTGCATTTCGCTGGCAGGGGTACGGCCAGGAAACCGCGGGTGACGGTTTTAAGATTTTCAGGTGAGCCCGCCCCCGGATCGCGGGGATCGAGCCCATGAACCTCGTAAAACAAAGCCCACTGCTCGCACAGTGGGCTTTTACGGTCAGCTATTAGTCACGCAGTTATTGAGGGGAGACTTCGGTCTTCGGCTTGCCGAAGTGCCATTCGTAGACCACGAACTTGAAGTCTTTGAGGTCGCCCTTTTCGTCGAACGACAGCTCGCCGGTCGGGGTCTTGAACGAACCTGCGTGGATGGCCGCTGCCACCTTGTCGGTGTCTTCGGACTTGGCCGCTTCGATACCTTTGGCGATCAGCTCCACAGCCGAGTAGGCCGGGAACACGAATGGGCCGCTTGGATCTTTGCCGTCGGCCTTGATGGCGTCGACGATGGCCTTGTTTTCCGGGTCTGCATCGAACGACTTCGGCAGGGTGACCAGCAGGCCTTCGGAGGCATTCTGGGCGATCTGCGAGATGGAATCGTTACCCACGCCTTCCGGGCCCATGAACTTGGCCTTCAGGCCTTTTTCCTGGGACTGGCGCAGGATCAAGCCCAGCTCTGGGTGGTATCCGCCGTAGTAGACGAAGTCGACGTTGTTTTGCTTGAGCTTCTGGATGATCGAGGAAAAGTCTTTGTCGCCAGCGTTCAGGCCTTCGAACACGGCAACCTTGACGCCTTTCTTCTCCAAGGTCTGCTTGACCGCTGTGGCGATGCCCTCGCCGTACTGCTGCTTGTCGTGCAGCACCGCGACCACTTTCGGTTTCACGTAGTCGGCGATGTAGTTGCCGGCCGCCGGGCCTTGGGCACTGTCCAGGCCAATGGTACGGAAGATCATCTTGTAGCCACGGGCGGTGATGTCCGGCGAGGTGGCCGCTGGCGTGATCATGATGACGCCTTCGTCTTCATAGACGTCGGACGCAGGTTGGGTGGAACTGGAGCACAGGTGACCGACCACGAACTTGACGCCGTCGTTGACCACTTTGTTGGCGACGGCCACGGCCTGTTTAGGGTCGCAGGCGTCGTCGTATTCCACGGCTACGAGTTGCTTGCCATCCACGCCGCCCTTGGCGTTGATGTCCTTGATAGCTTGTTTCGCGCCGATGAACTGCATGTCGCCGTACTGGGTCACAGGCCCGGTCTTAGGACCGGCAATGCCGATTTTGATGGTATCGGCGGCAAACGAATGGCTGGCTACCCCGGCCAGTACCATTGCGGCGAACAGCTTGGAAATCTTGATCATAGTGCTCCACTCATTCTGTTGTAATTCTTATAGTCCTGGCGGCCAGGGCTACAGACCGGGCGGGCATTGCGATATGGCCACGCCATACTGCATGCCCACCTTCCCCCGGAACATGTCCCGGAACTGTACCGGTACAGTGTAGAGCGCTGTTTACGCGCTTGAAAAGCGGGCAAAAAGTGCCTGTTTCACGGGTTGTCGCATGATCGACACAAAGATACAGAAAAGCGCCATCACTTTGCCTGCATCCACGGCTCTACCCCTCAGTTTCAAAGCCAATCGACCAAATTACATATTTGAAACCGGGTTTTTCTGCAAAAATGCCGGCCTTTTTAATTGGCCGAATTTGCGGGTAAAACCCATGACTGATGACACAAGCACCCTCTATGCCAAACTGCTAGGTGAGACGGCGACAATCGAGTGGAAAGCTTTGGAGCGTTTCTGGGCCAAAGGTGACCTGATTTGGGTCGACCCCGGGCTCGACCTCATCGAGGTTGCTACAGTAATGGCCGAGAATCGCAGCGAAATCGTCGCCAAGTGGCGTAGTGCTGGCACTGTTGGGCCGGTCACCGCAGAGCAAGCGCTCGACCTGCAAAGCCGCGATCCAGAGATCTGGGCCGTGGTCGTTTCACCGTTCATCGTGATTCAGGTGAAACAATAAGAATAACGATGCTTCGTTTCAGTGCTTGAAAATACACAAACGCCCCAGTTTGGTGCTTATTGACGCTCACGTAAGGTGGAAGTAAGTAACAACGGCCGAGTGGTTCGGCGGGGCGGTAACAGTTTACGGCATGCGTAATGCTGCCACCTTTCCATCCTCTGCCAGGAGTCGTTCATGAGTGCTGCACTGCCTTCGCTTGGGTTTGCCGGTATCGGCTTGATGGGCTTGCCAATGTGCCGACGTCTGTTGGCCGCCGGTTTTGGCCTGACGGTCTGGAACCGTAGCCCGGAAAAGTGCGATGCGTTGGTGGGCGCAGGCGCGCGCTTGGCCGCCAGCCCCGCCGATTTGTGCCGTGAGAGCGATATTGTGCTGCTGTGCCTGGCCGACACAGCGGTGGTGCGCGAGGTGGTGTTCGGTGAGCAAGGCATCGCCCAGGGCGGGCGCAGCGGGCAACTGCTGATTGACTTGTCGAGCCTGGAGCCTACAGCTACCCGGGAAATGGCTGCCGAACTGGCTGCCCTGTGCGGTATGGCTTGGTTGGATGCCCCCGTATCTGGCGGCACGCCAGGGGCTGAGGCTGGTACGCTGGCGATCATGGTGGGCGGCGAAGCTTCGGACTTGCAGCGTGCGCTGCCGATCCTGCAGGTACTTGGGCAACGGGTGACGCACATGGGCGGGGTAGGGGCAGGGCAGGTGACCAAGGCCTGCAATCAGATGATCGTGGCATGCAACGCGTTGGTGATCGCTGAGGTGGTTGCCCTGGCTGAGCAGTCCGGCGTTGACGCGACTTTGATCGCGCAAGCCCTGGCCGGTGGATTTGCCGATTCCAAGCCGCTGCAGATCCTGGCCCCACAGATGGCCGAAAGCCGTTTCGAACCGATCAAGTGGCACGTACGCACTTTGCTCAAAGACCTTGACGGAGCAGTAAAGCTTTCCCGCGAACAGGGCACGGCAACGCCGCTCAGCGGCCTCGCCGCGCAGTTGATGCGCCTGCACGGTAGCCAAGGGTATCTGCAAAAAGATCCGGCGACCCTTGTAGAGCTATATCGCAACAGGGAGTGAATGCTGGGGCTTGGCGCTCGAGCTGGTCGAGCATTGGCCGCAGTTCGCTCATGGGTACAGGGCGGCTGAGTAAGTAGCCCTGCAGGTAGTCGCAGCCATTTTCGGCCAGAAACTCGTATTGCTCGACGGTCTCTACGCCTTCGCAAACCACTTCCAGGTGCAGGGTGTGAGCCATGGCGATAATGGCTTGAATGATTTGGCGATCCTTGAGGATGGCGGGCACATCCTGCAGGAACGAGCGGTCGATTTTCAGCACGTCCAGCGGCAAGCGTTTTAGATAGGCCAGAGACGAGTAGCCGGTACCGAAGTCGTCGATCGACAGCCCCACCCCATAGTTTCGGATGCGTTTAAGCAGTTTGACGGTCTGCTGGATGTCGCCCATCAGGGCGTTTTCGGTGACTTCAAGTTCCAGACGGCCAGGCGCCAGGCCCGCCTCAAGCAATGCCATCTCTACTTCGTTGGGCAAGTTTTCGTGGCCCAAGGTTACAGCCGAGCAATTGGCCGTAATCTTCAGGCCGGCGTAGCCGTGCTGGTGCAGGCGAGCCAGATCCTGGCAGGCGTGGCGCAACACCCACAGGTCGAGATCGATGATCATGCCATTGGCTTCGGCAATGCCGATGAACTTGTCTGGCCCGATCAGTCCATGCAGAGGATGCAGCCAACGCACCAATGCCTCCAGCTTGGCCACCTGGCCTGTGCGCAGGTCGAAGATGGGTTGGTAGTGCACGCACAAGCCACGCTCTTCCAGCAGTGCAAGCCGTAGTTCCTCCTCCAGTTGCAGTGCCAGAGTGGCGCGGTTTTTCAAGCTGCTGTTGAAGAAGTGCAGGCTGTTGCGCCCGCTGCCCTTGGACTGGTAGAGGGCCAGGTCGGCATTCTTGAGCAGTTCTTCGGCAGTCTGACCGTCGTCAGGGTAAATGCTGATGCCAATGCTGGTGGTCATGACCATGCGCCGGCCACCCAGCTCGATTGGCTCCTTCATCCGTTGCATTATCCGCTGAGCCAAGTGGCAGGCTTCGTCCCGGTTATGCAGGCTGGTGACCACGCAGAATTCGTCGCCGCCCAAGCGTGCAACCAAGTCTTGGCTGCGGGTGGCGGCCTTGATGTGATCGGCGATCACCTTGAGAAGCTCGTCGCCCACGTCATGGCCCAAGCTGTCGTTGATCCGTTTGAAGTGGTCGATGTCCAGGAACATCAATGCCAGGCGCGTTTGATCTGAACTTTGTTGCGCCATGCGTTCGGCAAACAGCTGGTTGAAACCGCGGCGGTTGACCAGATTGGTCAGGGCATCATAGTGGGCCGCTTGCTGCAATGACGCTCGTGCCTGATCCAGCTGGTTGAGCAGCACCCCGTAACGGCGCAGGTCCTCTTCCTTGCTTTGCAGTTTTTTATCGGACAGGGCGGCACTGATGCTGCTGGCACTGATCAGCAGCGTGATCAAGGCTACCGTCAGCCCCAGTTGCAGGCTGTTGTCGGTAGAGGGCAGGTTCAGTGCAGTGGTGTCGGGGAGCACCAGGGTCATGCCGGCCATGGCGGTGAAATGGGTGGCGACGATGCCACTGGCCATCAGCAAGCTGGCACCATACTTCATGGCTTGATGCATGGTTCCGCTACCATTGCGAAAATAGCGAGCCAGCAGCAACGCCGCCAGGCTGGTCAACAGCGCGATCGCAGTGCTGGCCAACAGCAAGCTGGTTTTGTAGTACTGCTGGGCTCCTGTCTGTAGTGCGGCCATGCCAACGAAATGCATCAGAACGATGCCCAGGCCGATCAACAGCGCGCTTTGCAGGTAATGATGCAGGCGCATTTGCGTGCGGTCCAGGCTGGTCATTGCCAGCCAGGCCGCCAGCAGCGCGATGACCAGCGACAGGCCGGTCAACGTTACGTCGTAGTGCATTTCGATCGGGGCTTGAAACGCCAGCATGCTGATGAAATGCATCGCCCAGATACCGCCTGCCAGGCAGCATGCACCGAGCATGCGCCATTGCCGCTGGGCGGAGCGGTGTTCGCTATTAGATTGACGCTCCGCCATGTCCAGGGTTGCGAAGCAGCCTGCGGTGGCCACCGCGAAGGCGATGACGATGAGCAGCGGCTCATGGCGGCAGTCGATGAGGGTGCGCCCGGTGTCCGGCAGTTCAGTGAACAGTTGCAAACCCAGCCAATCCATTGCTAGCCCTTTGCTCGAGTTTTCACTCGTCTCCTTCAAAGCCATTTGGAGACTGTCGTGGGCAGTATAGAAAGTACGGGTTAAAACATCACCGATAATGGCACTTTGGCTTCAACGATTTGGTTATTCGTTAAATAGCCGTCGGGCATAACAAACCGAGGCCACTTGGGCCCCGGTTATAGAGCGGGTCGATCAACCAGCCACGAGTACGCGGATCGCTTCCAGTCGCAGTGCTGCCTTATCGAGCATGGCCAGGCCTTGCTCGCGCTGCTTGCGCAGGGCTTCGATCTCGCTGTCACGTACGCTGGGGTTGACGGCCTGCAGGGCAGTCAAGCGCGCCAGTTCCTCATCGGCTTCGGCAGCCAGGCGGCGCTGGGCTTCAGCCACGCGCTCGACATGCACCGGCATGACCTTCGCTTCACCACCGCTGATGCGCTTGGCCAGCACGTCACGCTGAGCCTGAACGAACTTGTTTGCGCTGGCCCGTGGCACGCTTTCGAGTTGGTCGTTGAGGGTTTCGAAAGCCACCCGTGCAGCCAGGTCGTTGCCATTGGCATCGAGCAGGCAACGCAAGGCCGCCGGCGGCAGGTAGCGGCCCAGTTGCAGGCTGCGGGGTGCGACCACTTCACTGACGAACAGCAGTTCGAGCAGCACGGTGCCGGGCTTGAGCGCCTTGTTCTTGATCAACGCTACCGCCGTGTTGCCCATCGAACCGGACAGTACCAGGTCCATGCCGCCCTGCACCATCGGGTGCTCCCAGGTGAGGAATTGCATGTCTTCACGCGACAGTGCCTGGCCGCGGTCGTAGGTGATGGTCACGCCTTCGTCGTCACCCAGCGGGAAGCTGGCGTCGAGCATCTTCTCGCTCGGTTTGAGGATCAATGCGTTTTCCGAGTGGTCCTCACTGTCGATGCCGAAAGCGTCGAACAAGGTTTCCATGTAGATCGGCAGGGCGAACTGGTCGTCCTGTTCAAGGATGGCCTCGACCAGCGCCTGGCCTTCGCCAGCGCCACCGGAGTTGAGCTCCAGCAGGCGGTCACGGCCGCTGTGCAACTCGGCTTCCAGGCGCTCGCGCTCTGCACGGGCTTCACTGACCAGCCCCGACCAGGCTTTGTCATCGCCACCTTCGAGCAGTGGCAGCAGGCGCGGGCCGAACTGATGCTGCAGGGCATTGCCGGTCGGGCAGGTATTGAGAAATGCGTTGAGAGCCTCGTGGTACCACTGGAACAGCCGCTCCTGTGGGCTGTTCTGCAGGTATGGGATGTGCAGTTCGATGGTGTGCTTCTGACCGATACGGTCCAGACGACCGATACGCTGTTCGAGCAGGTCCGGGTGTGCAGGAAGGTCGAACATCACCAGGTGGTGGGCGAACTGGAAGTTACGGCCTTCACTGCCGATCTCCGAGCAGATCAACACTTGGGCACCGAACTCTTCGTCAGCGAAGTAGGCGGCGGCGCGGTCGCGCTCGAGGATGCTCATGCCTTCGTGGAACACCGTGGCTGGGATGCCGGAACGCACGCGCAGGGCGTCTTCCAGGTCCATGGCGGTTTCGGCATGGGCACAGATCACCAACACCTTGGTGCGCTTGAGCATCTTCAGGGTGTCGATCAGCCAGTCTACGCGTGGGTCGAAACGCCACCAGCGTTCGTCGTCACTGATCTCACCCTGGGCCTGGAAGGCCACCTCGGGGTACAACTCGGCATGCTCACCGGCTGGCAGGTCCTGATATTGCTCAGGATTGGCCAGCGGATACGGATGCAGCTGGCGCTCAGGGAAGCCCTGAACTGCCGCACGGGTGTTGCGAAACAGCACGCGGCCGGTACCGTGACGGTCGAGCAACTCGCGGATCAGCCGGGCGCTGGCCTGAGTATCGCCATCGTTGACTGCTGCCAGCAAGGCTTCGCCCTCTGCGCCCAGGAAACCATGGATCGTGGCATGGGCCTTGGGTGACAGTCGGCCCTGTTCGAGCAGCTCCTGTACGGCCTCGGCGACCGGGCGGTAGTTTTCACTCTCGGCGCGGAACGCGGCGAGGTCGTGGAAGCGATTTGGATCGAGCAGACGCAGGCGTGCAAAGTGGCTGTCCTGGCCGAGCTGTTCTGGGGTGGCGGTCAGCAGCAGCACGCCCGGGATCACCTGAGCCAGTTGCTCGACCAAGCCGTACTCGGCGCTGACCTGTTCTTCATGCCACACCAGATGGTGCGCCTCGTCGACCACCATCAGATCCCAGCCAGCGGCGAACAATGCGTCCTGGGCCTTCTCGTCATCGACCAGCCATTCCAGGGCCACCAGCGCCAGCTGGGCATCCTCGAAGGGGTTGCTGGCGTCGCTTTCAATGAAACGCTCGGCATCGAACAGGGCCACCTGCAGGTTGAAGCGCCGGCGCATTTCCACCAGCCACTGGTGCTGGAGGTTTTCCGGAACCAGGATCAACACGCGGCTGGCACGGCCCGACAGCAACTGGCGGTGAATCACAAGGCCCGCCTCGATGGTCTTGCCCAAGCCCACTTCGTCGGCCAGCAAAACCCGCGGGGCGGTGCGGTCTGCGACTTCGCGGGCGATGTGCAACTGGTGGGCGATCGGTTGCGCACGGCAACCCCCCAGCCCCCACAGCGACGATTGCATCTGCTTGCTGGTGTGGTGCAGCGTGTTGTAACGCAGGCTGAACCAAGAGAGCGGGTCGATTTGCCCGGCGAACAGGCGGTCGCTGGCCAGGCGGAACTGGATGAAGTTAGACAGCTGGGTTTCCGGCAGAGTGCGTGGTTGGTTCTGCCCGTCCAAGCCGTGGTAGACCATCAGCCCATCGATGTCCTCGACTTCGCGTACGGTCAGCTTCCAGCCCTCGAAATGGGTGATCTGGTCACCTGGCGAGAAGCGCACGCGGGTCAGCGGCGCATTGCGCAGGGAATACTGGCGAGTGTCGCCAGTGGCCGGGTAGAGCACGGTCAGCAAGCGGCCATCCTGCGCCAGAATGGTCCCAAGGCCAAGCTCCGCTTCGCTGTCGCTGATCCAGCGTTGCCCCGGTTGATACTGCTGCGCCATACTGCGTGAACTCCCGCGATGAAAAAGCCGGCTATGTTAACGGATAGGCCGGGCGGACCATAGACCAGAAGTCCAACAGTCTAGCCGTTTCATCGCAGAACACCGTTTTGCTGACGAGGGCCACGCACCGATATGCCGCTCAAGCACCGCTGGTTGAACACTTCGCTGGCCTTGGGCGGCTTGCTGCTGCTGGGTGCCTGTGAGCAGAAAAATTTTGAAATGCTGCCAGCGATACCTGTCGAGCAGCTCGAAGTGCTTGGCGTACAGACGCCGATCAAGAGCGTGCACTTTCGTGACCACGATGGTGAAGGGCTGTTGGTGCTCAGCCGCAGTGATGGCCAGGCCGTAGACGCCGAATCGGAGCAGGAAGTCGACAAGGTGGTGCTTAAGGCCACCTTGTATGGCCGTGCCGCTGAGCGCGATGCGTTCAAGCCGCGCTGGCAGATCGAGCAGGAAACCACGTGCCCTGGGCTGGACCTGGATGTCGATTTTTATGCCGACGTGAGCGACGTCACGGACCTTGACAAGGATGGTACGGCGGAAGTGACCGTGGCCAGTCATGCCTTTTGCGGAGGGGGCATCGACCCCCATGACATCGCCATCGAAATGCGCGAGGGGCAGAACGTCTACACCATCACTGGCCAGTCGCTGATCACCCCCGCCGGTGAAGATCCGGTCGGCGGCGAGCGCGAAGACAGCGCTTCACTGAAGCAAGCCCCTGAGCTATTGCGCCAGCATATGGACTCGGTTTGGCAGCAGGTCTATAAACGGCCCTGGAGCGAAGTCAGCTCACCGACCGACGACGACCTCGATGACGATAGCGAGTAGCCGCTAGCTATACTGGCAAGGCATGGTCTTCAGAGGCCGCCCATTGCTCACTAGTCCCTCAAGCTGGCTGACGCTCGGCCGATACAGTGGGCACAGGAGAATTCCCATGCTGCCGCCACTCATCCCGCTCAGTGCTGCTCCGGTGACCTCGCAAATGGACCCGGTCAAACCGACACCCGACGTCAAGCCGGTGGTGCCTGTGCAGCCTTCATCCAATGAGAGCGCAATCGACCTCAAGCAACAGCGTGACCCGCAAGAGCAAGTACTGTTGCTGCGCGAGGAACAGCGCCGCCAGCAGCGGCGGCGCAACAAAGACGATGCGCAGCTCTACAGTGCCGTGCCCGGTGATGAGGTCAATGCCGACAACACCGTGCCGGTGGCGCCGTTGATGGGGGAAAGCCCGCGTCAGGGCCTGCTGGTCGATATCGAAGTCTGACACGGGGCTGGTCAGGGCCAGCGCCCGGTTGCATGATGCAATCCTCTGTAGACCATCGAGCCTTCCCATGAGCCAAGACAACCTCATCGATTTCGATGCCGAACGTGCCAAGCGCATTCATGACCTCAAGGAAAAACGCCTGAACGAAGTGCGTCAGGCGTTCGAGCAGGCCATGCCGCTGGGTGCGGCGAAGAAAAAGAAGCCCAAGGGCAAGCCCAAAAAGCGTTGAAACATGACGCAGGTCAACCCTGCACCTGCCTTCTGTGCCCGGCCCTGGGCAACATTGACCCTGATCAAAACTTCCCGCTGCGCTAGTCGTTACCTTGCATCCATCGGACAACGGCAAACGAATCGGGAGGCCAGCATGTTCTTCGACAATGTGGTTATCGCGGGCGTGGTAACGGTCGGGTTGATGCTGGTTTTCTTTGCCGGTCTGGGCATTTTCATCTGGAAGGACTCGCACAAGCGCAAGTCGCGCTGACCTTTCAGGTTCACGAGCACGCAAGGCATTTAGGGCGACTTCGGTCGCCTTTTTTTTTGTTCCTGCTTTTCATCATGCATAGATGATTAGCTAGCTAATTAAATAGCTTAGCAGTATTCTCCATTCCGTTGTCTATCGTTTAATTGCCTACACTCCGCAAGGTCCGATTCGTGCCCATCACCTTCCAGGCCCTGTTCGCACCCAATAGCGTCGCTATCAAGTTCGCCATCAAAACCCTGCTCGGGGCTGGCCTGGCACTGTGGCTGGCTATGCGCTGGGGGCTGGAGCAACCCTCATGGGCGCTGATGACCGCGTTCATCGTTGCCCAGCCGCTGTCCGGGATGGTGGTGCAGAAGGGCCTGGCACGCTTGGCCGGCACCTTGGTCGGAACTGTGATGTCAGTGGTGTTCATTGGCTTGTTCGCGCAAACGCCCTGGCTGTTTCTGATCAGCCTGGCGCTGTGGCTGGCACTGTGCACTGCGGCTTCCACGCAACTGCGCAGCGCCTGGGCTTACTCGTTTGTGCTGGCAGGCTATACGGCGGCCATCATTGCCTTGCCCGCCATCAGTCATCCTTTGCAGGTGTTCGACCAGGCCGTGGCGCGGTGTACCGAAATCTGCCTGGGTATCTGCTGTGCGACCGCCAGCAGTGCTTTGATTTGGCCGATGAGGGTCGAGCAGCAGCTTGCTGGCCAGGCGCGCCAGGCCTGGCAAAATGGCCTGCAGGCCGCCAGCGCCATGCTGGGCGGCGAGGATGAAGCGCGCAAGGGCTTGCTTGAAAGCCTTGGGCGAATCGTAGCCATCGATACCCAGCGCGAGCATGCCTGGTTCGAAGGGCCACGCGGCCGGCTGCGGGCCAAGGCCATCCGCGGGTTGAGCCAGAAACTCATGGTACTGCTGCGTATTTCCCGCTCTGTGCGCCGGCAGTGGCAGCAATTGAGTGAACACGAAGCCGAACGCCTTGCCCCCTGGCTCGAACAGTTGCGCGCGCAGTTGGCCTACGCCGAGCAGAGCGGCGCTTTGTTGCTGCGACAGCGGATTTGGGACGCCGCGCAGGATGAACAGATAAGCTCTGCCGAGCATTACTGCCTGGCGCGCATGGCCTTGTTGCTGGACTACACCATGGCTGCCACCCAGGCCCTGGACGATGTAGAGGCGGGCAGGGAGCCCAAGAATGTCGCCCAGGGCCTGGCGGTGCACCGCGATTGGTCGCTGGCTCTGCTGTTTGGCTCACGCAGCGCCCTGGCGTTTCTGACGATGAGTGGCTTTTGGCTGGCCACTGCCTGGCCGTCGGCACCTGGCGGCCTGGTGTTGACGTGCGTGGTGTGTAGCCTGTTTGCCAGCCGCGAGAATGGTGCGCAGATAGGCCTGAGTTTTTTGCGTGGGATCCTGCTGGCCATTCCCGCAGCGTTTCTGGTCGGGGAGATTCTGCTGCCACAGTGGAGTAGTTTCGCCATGCTCTGCCTGGGCATGGGCGTGCCGCTGTTTTTCGGTGCCCTGGGTATGGCGCATCCGCGTACTGGAGCAACAGCCACATCCTATTGCCTGCATTTCATCGTGCTGGTGGCGCCGCTCAACGTCATGGCGTTCAGTGTGGCGACCCTGCTCAATAATGCCCTGGCCATGTTGGTGGGGGTGGGCGCGGCGGTGTTGGCGTTTCGCTTGTTGGTGTTCCGCAACCCGGCCTGGCTCGGCCGGCGCTTGCGCGCGGCTACCCAGAGCGACTTGGTGCGCCTCACTCGGCGTGATCTGCGTGGAGCCGATACCTGGTTCGGTGGACGCATGGCCGACCGCTTGATGCAATTGGCTCGGCATGCCAGCGAGCTACCGGCCACCGAGCGCAAGCGCTGGGATGACGGCCTGCATGGCTTGGACATGGGCGATGAGCTGGTGCACCTGCGTATGTGCCTTGCCGTGGCACAGGCGCCCTTGGCCGGTGCCGAGCGCGACTACCTGCAGCAAGTCGAGGCCGTGCTCGCCCAGGGGCCGGGCGCCGGGCGTGAGCAGCGCCTGGACCAGGCCAGCGAGCGATTCTTGGCGGTTTTGCAGCGGGCGCCGGCCAGCGATCCGTTGCGCCTTGCCCAGGGCGCTGTGTTGCAACTGCAGAAAAGCTGGAGGCGGTGGTGCCGTGCGCAGGAGGATGCCCATGGGCTTGCGTGAATGGGAGTTTGGCGGGGTATTGCTAAGCCCGTTTCTAATTTATGTATTGGTGGCGCTGGCGCTGACAGCGGGGTTGCGCCTGCTGGTGCATGCCACGCCATTGGCGCGCTGGATCTGGCATGAAGCACTGTTCGATGCAGCGCTGTTCGTGTGTGTGCTGTACCTGGTCGTTCGCCTGATGGGGCTTTTGTAAGGAGCTATTCGATGCGTGCCGTCGTCCGTACCCTGGTGACCCTGTGCGTGGTCGCCATCGCCGTTCTGGCTGGCTACAAACTCTGGCAATACTACATGCTCACGCCTTGGACGCGCGATGCACGGGTGCGCGCTGATGTGGTGGTGATCGCCCCGGACGTGTCTGGCTGGGTGCGTGAACTCAAGGTTCAGGACAACCAGCAGGTCAAGGCAGGCGACCTGTTGATGACGATCGATCGCGAGCGCTTCCAGGCGGCGTTCGATCAGGCCAGTGCGTTGGCTGAAACCCGTACTCAGCAGTTGCACCTGCGCGAGCGTGAAGCCGCACGGCGCACAGCATTGGGCCCTGAAGCGATCAGCGCCGAGCTGCGCGAGAATGCCCAGATCAACGCCGCCATTGCCCGGGGCGAACTGCGTGAAGCCCAGGCGCAATTGCAAGTGGCCCGAATTAACCTGGCCCGTAGTGAAGTACGGGCGCCGCGCAGTGGGCACATTACCAACCTGCGCCTGGCCCAGGGCAACTACGTGAACACCGGCCAATCGGTCATGGCGCTGGTGGATGACTCGACGTTCTATATCCAGGCTTATTTCGAAGAGACCAAGTTGCCGCGCATCCGGGTGGGCGATGAGGTCAAAGTCTGGCTGATGGGGGCGGGTGAACCGATGCAGGGCCACGTGCAAAGCATCAGCCGGGGTATTACCGACAGCAATAGCAATCCCGACGGCCAGCTGCTGCCGGTGGTCGAACCGACCTTTAACTGGGTGCGGCTGGCCCAACGCATCCCGGTGCGCATCAGGCTCGACCAGATTTCTGAAGGGGTGCATCTGAGCGCCGGGATGACCGCCAGCGTGCAAGTAAATGAGGACAAGGCTGACCAGTGACTGGCAGTGCGCCGCTGGCCAGGCCGTTTGCTTGAACCTCAGAGGAACATGCCTCCAGAGACCTCCAGGCGCTGCCCGGTGATCCAGCCGTTACCGTCTTCGAGCAGCAGTGCAATGGCTGCCCCAATGTCGTTGGGCAGCCCAACCCGCCCTAGCGCAGTATTGCTGGCGATGAAGTCGTTGACCTGCTGATTGTCCCTTACCACGCCGCCACCGAAGTCTGTTTCGATGGCGCCGGGCGCGAGGATGTTGACGCGGATGCCCCGTGCACCCAATTCCTTGGCCTGGTAGCGGGTCAGTACCTCCATTGCCCCTTTCATGGCTGCATAGGCGGCGTAACCGGGTAACGCGAAACGCGCAAGACCGGACGATATGTTGACGATGCGTCCACCATCGACCAGCAGGGGTAGCATTCGCTGGGTCAGGAAGAACGGGCCCTTGAGCTGGATGTTCATCAACTGATCGAACTGCGCTTCGCTGGTCTCGCTGAAGGGCACGTTCAGCCCGATGCCGGCATTGTTCACCAGGAAATCGAAGCGCTCGCGGCCATACTGCTGTTGCAAAGTTGCACTCAGGCGCTCGGTGAAAGAGGCGAAGCTGCTGCTGTCGCTGACATCCAGTTGCAGCATGGCAGCCTTGACGCCGGCAGCTTCCAAGGCCTGTGTGACCTGTCGGGCTTGTTCGGCGTTGCTGTGGTAGGTGCCGATGATGTCTATTCCGCGGGCCGCCAGATGTTCGGCAGCATTGCGTCCCAGGCCGCGACTGGCACCGGTGATAAGCGCGATTTTGCGAGTCATGACTTGTTCCTCGTGGCTGTTGAATGAACGAGAGCTTATTGATCGCCCAGCAGCTGTTAAATCCTGCAAGTTCGGAAATACTGTTCGTCTGAGCCGAACAGAGGGCAGGGCATGAACAAGCTGGAACTGCTGCGTGTTTTCGTCCGCGTGAGTGAGCTACGCAGTTTTACCCTGGCCGCTGAGAGCCTCAGCCTCCCACGCTCGACGGTGTCCGAGCAGGTCAGAGCCCTGGAAGCGCTGCTCGGCACGCGTTTGTTCAACCGCACCACCCGGCGTGTGCAAACGACCCAGGACGGGGCTTTGCTGTATGAGCGCAGCAAAGACCTGTTGTCAGGCATGGACGAGATCGAAAGCCT
This sequence comes from Pseudomonas sp. 51_B, assembly GCF_017491595.1. NCBI lineage: Bacteria > Pseudomonadati > Pseudomonadota > Gammaproteobacteria > Pseudomonadales > Pseudomonadaceae > Pseudomonas > Pseudomonas sp. 51_B. Next base: position 6,833 of record NZ_JAFGYW010000007.1, on the reverse strand, counting down.
GTTCCGCGCTGACGATGCCGAGCTTACCGGGTGCCTTCGAGTTGATATGCCGACGATGATGGCGCGGCGTGTGATCATCCCTGCTTTGCCAGCATTCCTGTCGCGGTTTCCCAGGCTTGAGGTAGAGATCAGTTGTACCGACCGCCAGGTCGATCTGCTGAGGGAGGGTTTCGATTGCGTGATGCGTATCGGCGCGCTCAGTGACCTGGATGTGGTGGCGCGCCCGATCGGCCAGTTGAGCATGCGCAATTGCGCCAGCCCCGATTATCTCGCCCATTTCGGTGTTCCGCAGAGCCTGGATGACCTGGCAGAGCACCGCCTGGTGCACTATGTGCGCAATTTGGGGGCTCGCAGTTCAGGCTTTGAATACCTGCAAGCCGGCCAAGTACGCTACCAGGCCATGGCTGGTGTGGTCACGGTCAACAATGCCGAGGCTTACTCGGCAGCCTGCCTTGCAGGCCTGGGTCTGATCCAGGTGCCGGGGGTTGGCGTTGAGCATCATTTGGCGAGCGGGCAGCTGATCGAGGTGATGCAGTGTTGGCGAGCTCAGGCCATGCCAGTGTCGTTGTTGTATGCTCGTCAGCGCCACGTGCCGCGGCGCGTTCAGGCATTCATGGGCTGGCTGGGCGAGCTGTTGGCCTCGCAAGTCGACGCTGTTTCGCAGGAACGCTAGCTTGGTGTACAACGCATTTAGGCTGCGGCTCAGCCGTCACCGGCGGGCACTGCTTGGGTATTTTGCAGCAGCTCTTCGAGGCCGGCCTTTTCCAGCGGCCTACTGAGATAGAACCCTTGCACTTCGTGGCAGCGATCGCTCTGCAGGGCCCGCAGTTGTTGCTCGGTCTCGACGCCTTCGGCGGTGACCGTCAGCCCCATCGCCTCGCCCAGGTTGATGATCGCCTGCACTACCGCGCGATCGTTACCGCTGGGGTTGGTAAGCCCGGCGATGAAGCGCTTGTCGATTTTGATGCTGTCGAATGGGTAGGTGCGCAGATAGCCCAATGAGGAATACCCTGTACCGAAGTCATCCATGTTCAGCCGTACCCCCAATTCTTTGAGCGCGAGCATGGTGCCCAAGGCACCCTCTATGTCGTTGAGCATTACGTTTTCGGTAATCTCCAGTTCCAGCCGCTGCGCAGGGAAGGAGGTTTGCAGAAGGATATCCCGCACATCTGCCACGACATCGCTGCGCAAGAACTGCGCAGGCGACAGGTTGACCGAAACCAGCAGGTGAGCCGGCCAGCCCAGCGCGGTGCGGCAGGCTTCGTGCAGTACCCAGCGGCCCAGGGAGACGATCAGTTCGCTCTGCTCGGCAAGGGGAATGAAGGTATCAGGAGCCAGCAAACCCTCTTGTGGATGCTGCCAGCGCAGCAAGGCTTCGCATGAGGCGATGCGCAAGTCGCTCAGGCAGTAGCGTGGCTGATAATGCAGGACGAACTCATTGTTCTTCAGCGCACGGCGCAGGTCGTTTTCCAGTTTGCGTCGGTATTGGATCTGCTGGTTCATATGAGCCGCGAAGTAGCGCCAGGTGCCTTTGCCATCTGCCTTGGCCTGGTACAGGGCTATATCGGCGCAGCGGATCAGTTCCCCGGCATCCAACCCCTCGCTACGTGTTTGCGCGATGCCAAGGCTGGCGCCGATATGAAGCGCCTGGTTCTCATACCAGATGGGTTGCTGCAGCAGATCGATCAACCGCCGGCACAGGCGGTCGATCTCGCTTCGGTTGTCGATGCCTTGCAGCACCAGGACGAATTCGTCAGCGCCCAGGCGTGCCACCAGGTCAACGTCGCGGGTGGTGTCGCGCAGGCGTGCGGCCACCTCCTGCAGCACTGCATCGCCGGCTGCGTGGCCCAGTGAGTCGTTGATGGCTTTGAAGTTGTCCAGGTCGATGAGCAGCAAGGTCAGTGGCGGCGAGTCGCTACCGCGCGTCAGCGCCAGCTCCAGATGTCGGGCCAGCTTGTTGCGGTTGGCAAGGCCGGTCAGTGGGTCGTGCAGCGACAGGTGCTGAATGCGTGCATGGGCCTCGACTTCGTCGGTAATGTCGCTGGCAGTACCTCGAAAGCCCACTAGCTCCCCACCGAGCTCAATTGCTCTGGCCGATAAACGACAATAGCGGCTCATGCCCTTGTGATCCCGATAGACGCAACGCAAGTTTGCCGGTTGTTCGCCTTCGCTACCGACCTGCCCATCGAGCCAGGCTGACAAGGGCGTGGTTTCACAACTGAGCAGTTGATTCAACGGCTGGCCAAGCCAGACTTCTATCGGGTCAGCGGTCACACTGACGAAACGCTGGGACAAGTACGTGAGCCTTTGTTGTCGGTCAGTTTCCCAGATCCAGTCAGACGTCGCCTCCGCCACTTCGCGAAAGCGTTGCTCGCTGGCTTCCAGCGCCAGGTTGCTCTGTTGCAGGCGTTCAACACTAAGATCGATGGCCCGGGAGCTGCGCAACGCATGGCGAAACAGGTAGAGCATGACCAGGCCAAGTACCGTCAGCACACCCAGCAACGGTGGCAGCACGGCCCATAGCAGCTGCCTGCCAGGTAGCGGGCTGATCCAGGCCAAACGATAGCCGGTGTCGCCCAGTGGCACGTGTTGATGGCCGATGTCGTGTTCTTCGGTCTTTTCGACATGCATACCTGCAAGGCCAGCGCGCTGCCCCAACTGGGCCAGCTTAGCTTCGGTGAGCTGGTCGACGAACAGCATCACAGGGGCCTGGCGCACCTGCGCTTCGGTGACCTGACTGTCAGGGTGTATGACAGCGGCGCTGAGTATGGCTGGCCAATGATTCAAGAGAACGAAATGGCTCACATGTTCGCGGGCGCTGGCGGCTGCTCGCGCAGCGGCGATGATCTGCGGCAGGGGAGCATCGATCAGGCTGCCCGCAGCGGCTTCGATCATTGCGCCTTTGAATAGCCCATAGGTGGTGCGCTGGTCGTTGACCACGAAGACGCCCTCATAGCCATTGACGCTGTACAGCGATTCCCCAAGGTTCTTTTCTGTATAGGCCCATTGCCGGTCAACTTCGCCCGACAGGTGCGCGGCGGCGTCGTCCCACACTGCATAGCTGTACAGATAATCGCTTGAAGCCTGCAAGCGTTGTTCCAGCGCTTGGGTGACATGGAATGCACTGCGCTGCTGCTCTTGCTGATCGAGAGTGGCGGCAATATTGAACAAAGCGCCCAGGGTGACCAGGCATGCCAGGCCGAAGACCACGCAGAAAACCGTGATGAGCCGGCGGATCTGAACGCGTGGGGGAGGGGGGGCGGTCCTGGCCATGCGCGCGCGACTCCTTGATGACTACAGGCCCCCGCCTAGGCAGCAGCAAGGCATTTCAATCAGGATAGGCCAGCCTCAGCGGGGTGGGTTCGTCCTGGGCAAAATTGACCCGGTCGCGCCCACGATGCTTGGCACTGTACAGCGCCTTGTCAGCCTGTTCCAGCCAGTGCTCGGGAGACTGCAGGCCGGCGTTGAACGGGGCGATGCCGATGCTCAGGCTGATGCGCAGATGCGGCAACGCTGGGTTGCGGTAGCTGGCGACATCTTCGCGCAACCGCTCCATGGCCTGCCAGGCCTGCGCCTCACCGGCAGCGGTCAGTATCACGCAGAACTCATCACCGCCATAACGGCCAGCCCTGTCGGCATCACGCAGGTTGCGCTTGAGCGCTTCACTGATCTGGCGCAGTACGCAATCACCTACCACATGGCCGAAAGTGTCATTGATGGATTTGAAATGATCGATGTCGATCAACGCTACCATGCTGGGTAACTGCTGCTGCCGGCACGTCTCGAACCTGATCAGCAGCAGGTCTTTCCAGGCCCCGTGGTTCAGCAGGCCTGTGAGGCTGTCGGTCAAGCTCAGGGCGCTGAGGCGGCGTTTGTGCTCGGCCAATTTGATCGCCAGGTAGTAACAGACCCCGCCCAGAGCCATCGGATACAGCGTGAGCATCGGCAGGCAGGCATAGATCTGTAATGGCGTGGTATGCAACTGCAGCCCGGTGCCCAGCAGGGCACTGCCCACTAGGATACCCGTCACTTGAGCGATGAAGCCACGAACGATCAAGCGCTTGCCGCCTGCGGCCACGTTGTTCATGGTCATCATCGACAATACCGTCACGCTTGGCAGGGGGTTGAAGTGCATAGCGGCGGCCCAGAAGCCGCCCGTCAGCGAGTCCAGCACCAGGTTGCGTTGTTCTGCCTGATAAGGGGAGGCCGAACGCGAAGCCCAGCGGTAAGCGACATGGGGCCACAGCAAACCGTTGATCAACATCAACAGCCAGACCCAGGGCGGTGGCGAGAGCGGCGCTACGGCGGCGGCTACGCACAACAGGCCCATGGCCATCCCGAGGATGCGTGGCAGGTAGATACGCTTGACGAATGAAAGTCCTTTGCCGCTGCGATTATCCATCATGGTCATGCTCTTCTGCCGGGGTGCCGTTTATCGCATAAATGCGGTGAATATTGTCGTGCAGCGTCGGGTAGATGAAAAATGACCTTACAAGCCAATTCACGGTTGATGTGACTCCAGTGGGGTAGCATGAAGCCTTTCTTCTTGCTTGGAGTGATGCTGCTAATGGCTCCCATGGCTAACCCTGGCGACCAGTCGGCGCCGCAGCGGGACGGACGTTTCCACAATCAGGCCAGCCTGCCCCAGGATGGCGTGCTGAAGAAACTACGCATCGGTTTGAAGTACCTGCTTTTGCGCAAACCACCGCAAACTCGGCCGGCGGGACCGATCAGCCTGCAACCCATGACTCGCCAAGAGGTACTCGAGGCCCCAGATCGCAGCCTCTGGCGCCTAGGGCATTCCACAGTGTTGCTGAAGTTGCGCGGGCACTATTTCATCACCGACCCGGTCTTCGCCGAGCGCGCCTCGCCTGTGCAATGGGCAGGGCCCCAGCGGTTCCATGCCCCGCCCCTGGCGCTCGATGATTTACCGCCCCTGGCAGCGGTCATTCTGTCCCATGACCACTTCGACCACCTCGATGAACAGGCGATCCGGTGTTTGGCCCCGCGCACTCGGCAATTTCTGACGCCGCTGGGTGTGGGAGATCGCCTGATCGGGTGGGGTGTGCCCGCAGTTCAAGTCACGCAACTGGACTGGTGGCAGGAAACCGAGATTGAGGGGATACGCTTTGTCGCCACACCCGCACAGCACTTTTCTGGGCGCGGGCTGTTCGACAGCAACCGCACCTTGTGGGCGTCTTGGGTGCTGATAGACCAACAGACTCGCGTGTTCTTCAGTGGTGATACCGGTTATTTCCCAGGTTTCGCGCAAATCGGCGAGCGATTCGGCCCGTTCGACCTGACCTTGATAGAGACCGGCGCCTACAACCAGGCCTGGCCAAACGTGCACATGCAGCCGGAACAGAGCCTGCAGGCGCACCTGGATTTGCGCGGGCGCTGGATGCTACCGATTCATAACGGCACCTTCGATCTTGCCATCCATGGGTGGCAAGAGCCGTTCGAGCGCATCGTTGCCCTGGCCGGTGCTGCGCAGGTACGCCTGAGCACACCGCTAATGGGAGAGCGGTTGAGCATCGATTCGCCCCACGAGGGGCAGAACTGGTGGCAGCCCAACCCAGTGCCTCGGCGCGGCCGGAACGCGGAGCCGGAGCTGCTGGCACGCTGAATTCAATCGCAGCGTTTTTCCTGCTTGGCTGGCGGTTCTGGCGGGGTGCCGCTTTCGCTGCGCACCTGGGCATGGCTGATCAGGGCGAAGATACAGCTCCCGCCGATGATGTTACCGGCCAGGGTCGGCAAGGCGAAGGTGAACAAGAAGTTGCGCCAGGTTTCCTCGCCAGCCCACACCAGATAGGAGACTTCGGCTGAGCCAACGACGATGTGAGTAAAGTCACCCAACGCCATCAGGTAGGTGATCATGATGATGATCCAGACCTTTGCGCTTTCCATGGACGGTATCATCCAGACCATGGTGGCGATCATCCAGCCCGAGATGATGCCTTTGGCAAACATCTGGCTGATGTCGTTTTCCATCACCTTGCGGCCTACCTCCAGAAATGCCTCGTCGGTCTTGCTGTCGAAGATCGGCAGCTCGAGCATCACCCAGGCAACCAGTAGCGTGCCTACCAGATTACCCAGCAGCACAACCCCCCAAAGGCGCAGTAGGCGCCCGAAGTTGGCCAGGGTTGGAGTGGTCATGACGGGCAGTACGGCGGTAATGGTGTTTTCGGTGAACAGCTGCTGGCGTGCGAGGATCACTGCCAGAAAACCTGCGCTGTAGCCGAGGCTGGCGATAACCTGAGCGCTTTCGCCCTCGGGAAGGCGGGAATAAAGCAAGCCCATGGCCATCAATGACAGGCCCATCGTCAAACCTGCGGCCAAGGCCGACCACCACAGTGCCCCCAATGTGCGCTCCAGTTCATGATCGCCCTGGAAACGAATGGTTTCGTGCAGCACGGCCGCTCTTGGTGGCTGATTATCACTGATCTCCTTTTCTTCATCTGCCGACAGGCCAGGGGTTTTCTCGCTTTCTACGTCGCTCATTGCCGCTTCGCTCCACGGGTGGGTTTCTCTACAGAGCGATACTTGATGCATTTAGTTGCCAGAGCCCTGTGATGAAGAAACGAAGTTTTTTCAGTGCAAGGTGTTGACTCTGATTTCAAAGGGCGTATTATTCGCCTCCTCGCAGCGTTGAACGCAGCGAGGCAAGCGGTAAGTTGTTGAAGTAGAACGGTTTTGAGAAAAACGGCTCGCAAAAAACTTCAAAATAAACGCTTGACAGCAAATGAGGAAAGCGTAGAATGCGCGCCTCGGTTGAGACGAAACGCTCTTAACCAAACGCTCTTTAACAAATCGAATCAAGCAATTCGTGTGGG
>NZ_JAFGYW010000079.1:0-713 GCF_017491595.1 Pseudomonas sp. 51_B | reverse complement strand
CAGGATTACACCCGAGGGGGATGATAAACCGGGCGCGGTCGGTAAAGTTGTTCCATTTTTTGAAGCGAAGGTTGTGGATCTGGATACCGGGAAAACGCTGGGCGTTAATCAGAGAGGCGAATTATGTGTCAGAGGACCTATGATTATGTCCGGTTATGTAAACAATCCGGAAGCGACCAACGCCTTGATTGACAAGGATGGATGGCTACATTCTGGAGACATAGCTTACTGGGACGAAGACGAACACTTCTTCATAGTTGACCGCTTGAAGTCTTTAATTAAATACAAAGGATATCAGGTGGCCCCCGCTGAATTGGAATCGATATTGTTACAACACCCCAACATCTTCGACGCGGGCGTGGCAGGTCTTCCCGACGATGACGCCGGTGAACTTCCCGCCGCCGTTGTTGTTTTGGAGCACGGAAAGACGATGACGGAAAAAGAGATCGTGGATTACGTCGCCAGTCAAGTAACAACCGCGAAAAAGTTGCGCGGAGGAGTTGTGTTTGTGGACGAAGTACCGAAAGGTCTTACCGGAAAACTCGACGCAAGAAAAATCAGAGAGATCCTCATAAAGGCCAAGAAGGGCGGAAAGTCCAAATTGTAAAATGTAACTGTATTCAGCGATGACGAAATTCTTAGCTATTGTAATCCTCCGAGGCCTCGAGGTCGACGAATTCGAGCTCGGCCGACTTGGCCAATTCGCCCTATAG
>NZ_JAFGYW010000078.1:0-726 GCF_017491595.1 Pseudomonas sp. 51_B | reverse complement strand
CGTTTATTGTAAGCCGTCAGCATCGGGATATCATCTGCTTCAAGCTCCTCAAGCAGCCGAAGCACTGTTTTTTCATGTCCCGCATAATCCTCATTTGAAGAATCAATTAAATGCAGAATTAAATCCGCTTCTTTTACTTCCTCAAGCGTTGAGCGGAATGCAGCAATCAATGTCGTCGGAAGATCCTGAATAAATCCTACTGTATCTGAAAGAAGAACACTGTAGCCGCTTGGCAGGACCATTTTTCTTGTCATCGTGTCCAGCGTGGCAAACAGGAGGTCTTCTTCATAGCTGTCAGCACTCGTCAGGCGGTTGAACCATGTTGATTTCCCTGCGTTTGTATAGCCGACAAGCGCAATTTGAAGCACACCGTTTTTCTTTCTTCTTTCACGGTATCGGCTTCTATGGCGAATGACAGTGGAAAGCTGTGTGTTGATTTCATGAATGCGATTTCTGATATGGCGGCGGTCGGTTTCCAGTTTCGTTTCCCCGGGACCTCTTGCCCCAATTCCTCCGCCTTGCCGGGAAAGGTTGATCCCTTGTCCCGTCAGACGCGGCAGTGCATATTGCAGCTGAGCCAGCTCAATTTGAAGTTTGCCTTCTCTCGTTCTCGCCCGCTTTGCAAAAATATCTAATATCAATTGCGTGCGGTCAATCATCTTCACTTCAATTGCTGTTGCCAATGACTTCAGCTGACTTGGCGACAGTTCATCATTAAAGATGAGG
>NZ_JAFGYW010000077.1:0-742 GCF_017491595.1 Pseudomonas sp. 51_B | reverse complement strand
GGGCTGTTGCTGTTGCTCGCCTTTGAGCGCGTGCAGAGTCGCCGCCGGATTGGCTGGCTGACGGTGTTCGGCTCGGCGCCGATGTTTTTCTATCTGCTGCACTTGTATGTTTTGACGGTGTTGTACTTGATCGGTTTGGCGCTGTTTGGCCTGAATCAGGGCAACTATTTCGGCTTTTCGTCGGTGACTGCGGTGTGGATCGCGGCGGTGGTTCTTGCCGTGGTGCTGTTCCCGGCAGTGCGCTGGTTTTCGGCACTGAAAGCGCGGCGGCGGGACATCAGCTGGCTGAAGTATCTGTAAAGCGAAGCAGAGCTTGTGGGAGTCGTGCCCCAAATCATCTGCGCAGCCGTGCCCCTGTGGGGGCGAGCCTGCTCGCGAAGAGGCTGGCACTGCCAACCTTCACACCGCAGGAAAATGAATCCTGAACGCCGCCCCGCCCATCGGTGAATCGCCCAAAGCCAAACGCGCGTTGTAGCTTTCGATGATGTCCTTGACCACCGCCAGCCCGATGCCCTGCCCGGGATGCTGGGCGTCCAGCCGTTCGCCACGCTCAAGAATCCGCGCACGCTGATCGAGTGGCACACCCGGGCCATCGTCCTCGACACACAACTCGATCCCGGCCAGTGATTCGCGCACGCTGACCCGCACTTCGCCGAGGCACAGGCGGTAGGCGTTTTCCAGCAGGTTACCGAGCATTTCCAGCAGGGCGCCCTGCTCGATCGGCACGTAGCAATGCTCCGGC